>CAZSUX010000125.1:0-3433 GCA_964610135.1 uncultured bacterium
CCGCACGGGCACGGGTTCATGGCGCAGACGAGCATGAACCGGGCCGGGAAGGTGAACGTGGAGCGGGCCCGGCCGATGGTGACTTCGCCGTCCTCGACGGGCTGGCGCAGGGATTCGAGCACGTCGCGCCTGAATTCGGGCAGCTCGTCGAGGAAGAGGACGCCGTTGTGGGCAAGCGACGCTTCGCCGGGCCGGGGTACGGTACCGCCGCCGACGGCGCCAGACTCCGAGATGTTGTGGTGCGGGGAGCGGAACGGCCGGTTCGCGACCAGCGGCCGGTCCGGGGAGAGCGCGCCGACCACGCTGTGGATCCGCGTCGCTTCCAGCGCCTCGGCCAGGGTCATCGGCGGCAGGATGGTCGGCAGCCTGCGTGCGAGCATCGTCTTGCCCGAGCCGGGCGGACCGATCATCAAGGCGTTGTGGCCGCCGGCCGCGGCAATCTCGAGCGCGCGCTTGGCGTGCTCGTGGCCGTGGACTTCGGACAGGTTAACCGCTTGCGCGGCCCGGGCGAAGAGGATGGCGACGTCGGTGCGAGTCGGCTCGATGACGACCAGACCATTGACGAAGTTCACTGCTTCAATGAGCGTGGCGACGGCGTAGACCTCGAGACCTTCGACCATCCCGGCTTCGGTTGCGTTCTGGGTTGGCACGATGAGCCCGCGCAGCCCGGCCAGTTTGGCGGCGACCGCCATCGAGACCGCCCCTTTGATGGGGCGGACCGAGCCGTCGAGCGAGAGTTCGCCGAGGAACGCAAGGTCACGAAGCGCTCCCGGTTGGATGGTCCCGCCGGCAGCGAGGATGCCGACCGCCATTGGCAGGTCGAAAGCCGCGCCTTCTTTCTTGACGTCGGCCGGCGCGAGATTGACCGTAATCTTGCGGTTGGGGAACGTGAAACCGGAGTTCTTGATTGCGGCATGGACCCGGTGCTGGGATTCCTTGACCGCGGCGTCGGGCAGTCCGACGATGTTGAATGCCGACAGGCCGTGGGTGATATCGGTCTCAACCGTTACGATGTAGCCGTCGACCCCGTACACCGCGGCCGAAAGCACGCGTGAAAGCACTAGAGAGCCCCGACGATGTGATCGAACTCGGGTTTGCGCTGTTTGAGCGTGACGCCGAGCACGTCGAACCGGACTTCCGACGACTCCAGGTTGTGCTTCACGAGGTAGTCTTCTACCAGCCGGCGCAGCTTGGCCTGCTTGCGCCGCGTAACCGACTCATCCGGCCGGGCGAAGTCGGTCATGGTGCGGGTCTTGACCTCGACGAAGACGATAGAGCCATGATCCCGGCAGACAAGGTCGATTTCACCGAGCCGGGTTCGGTAGTTGCGTTCGAGTATTTCCCATCCCTGCTCTCGGAAGTAGGATGCCGCAAGGTTCTCGCCCTTCCGTCCCAGCGGTTTTGGTTTCACTGCGGAGAGGTGATGACATTCCGTACCGGGGCGAAGGTGCGGCGGTGAATGGGGGAGGCGCCGAGTTCCTTCAGGGCGCGCAGGTGCGCCGCAGTGCCGTAGCCTTTGTGCCGGTCGAGGCCGTAGCCGGGATAGCGTCGGGACAGGCGGGTCATCAGCCGGTCGCGCCAGACCTTGGCGATGATTGAGGCGCAGGCGATCGACAGGCTCTTGCTGTCACCGGCGATGATGCCCTGACAGGGAAGGCCGATGGCGGGGATCGTCCAGCCGTCGGCAAGCACGAGTTCGGGTCGGATTCGCAGCCGCCGCACCGCCTGCCGCATGGCGTGGAAGGTCGCGTTGGCGATGTTGTGTTCTTCGATGAATCGCATGCCGACCGAAGAGACGGACCAGGCCAGGCTGCGGCGTTTTATCTCAGGTTCGAGTCGTTCGCGGCGGAGCGGCGTCAGTTTCTTGGAGTCATCGACGCCGTCGATCTCGGCATGAGGGGGGATAATGACGGCCGCGGCGACAACCGGGCCGGCCAGCGCCCCCCTTCCCACCTCGTCCACGCCGCAGAAGAGGGTGCTACTTTGCCACAGTTCCAGGTCGAGGTTGTGCCGCACTCCGCTCCTCGTGGAGCACCGCCGCGCGGCCGGTAAGGTCGCGCAGGTAGTAGAGCTTGGCCCGGCGAACTCGGCCGTGCCGTTTCACCTCGACTTTGGCGATGGCGGGCGTGGCGTACGGGAAGATCCGCTCGATGCCGTAGCCGCGGCTGACCTTGCGTACGGTGAAACTCCGGTTCGGGCCGGCGCCGCGAATCTGGATGATTGTCCCCTGGAAAATCTGGAGGCGTTCCTTGTCGCCTTCGATGATCCGGACGTGGACGGCGACGGTATCGCCGGGCTTCAGCGGCGGTATCTCGGCCGGTTCGTGTCGGACCGGCGAGATGGCCTTGCCTGCTTTGTGAGCTTCCTTCTTAGCCATTGATAATCTCCTTTTCCATTCCCCGGCAGAGGAACTCGCGCTCGGATTCGGTCAGGACCTCGTTGCGCAGCAGTTCGGGCCGGCGCTGGGCGGTTGTTTTCAGTGCCTGTTCCCGGCGCCAGCGGGCGACCGAGGCGTGGTCGCCGGACACCAGTACCTCCGGGACTTCATGGCCGCGAAACTCGCGCGGCCGGGTGTAATAGGGGGAGTCGAGGATGCCGGCCGAGTACGAGTCGGTCGCAACCGAATCCTCGTCGCCGACCGCGCCGGGCAGGAGCCGGGCGACGGCCTCAATGATGACGACGGCTGCGGCCTCGCCGCCGGCCAGCACATAGTCGCCGACCGAGACCTCGCGGTCGGCCAGCATGCGCACGCGTTCGTCCACGCCTTTGTAGCGGCCGCAGACGAGCACCAGATGGTCGGCGCGGCTGAACTCCTCGGCCATCGGCTGGGAAAAGCGCTCGCCCTGCGGAGAGAGCAGCACGACCAGGCTTCCGGGCCGGCGCACGCTGTCGATTGCCGCGGAGAGGGGCTCGGGCTTCATCACCATGCCGGCGCCGCCGCCGAACGGGTAGTCGTCGACGGTGCGGTGGGCATCGGTTGTGAAGTCCCGGGGGTTGGTGAAACTGAGCTCGAGCTTGCCGTCAGCGCGCGCGACGCGCGTCGGACCGCAGTCGAAGGGACCGCGGAAGTAGTCGGGGAACAGCGTGATGACGGCTGCCTGCATCGGTCGGAATGATGGCCGGGCTCGCGGGCAGTTTAGCCGATAACGTCAACCGTGGCGTGCTTGTCGAGCTTGCGGGCCGCCGCTCTGACAATCGCCCGGATTGCGTCGATGGTGTTGCCCTGCCGGCCGATGACTTTGCCCTGGTCGCCAGGCATTACTTTGACTTCGTAGGTGAGCGTCCGCTCGCCGGCGAGTTCGGTGACTTTGATTTCGTCCGGGTGGTCAACGAGTGCCCTCACGATGTGCTCGATCATCTCTTTCATGGCCTACTCCTTCGGTGTGTCTGTCGGTGTCGCGTTCTCGGGGGTGGATACGGGCTCGGTGGATGC
>CAZSUX010000125.1:3533-8261 GCA_964610135.1 uncultured bacterium
TCGGTGTGTCTGTCGGTGTCGCGTTCTCGGGGGTGGATACGGGCTCGGTGGATGCGGGCTCGGCCGATGCCGGCTCGGCGGATACGGGCTCGGCCGATATGGGCGCTGCCGCCATGCTCTCGTCAGAGGTTACGGCCTCGGCTGCCGGCGCGTGCGCCCGGGTATAGCGGCTCAAGAGCCTGCCGACCGTGTCCGAAGTCTGGGCGCCCTTTGAGACCCAGTACTCGATGCGCTCGGTCTTTAGTTCCAGCAGTTTCGTTCGTGGGTCATAGTGGCCGACTGACTCCAGGTACTTGCCGTCGCGCGCCTTGCGCGAGTCAATGACGACAACCCGGTAAGCTGGCCGGTTCCGAAGTCCCATGCGCCTTAGTCGAATTTTAAGCAAAGTGTGCTCCTTATCTGGAGTCAAACGATAGCGAAAACGCATGGATTGTCAACCAATGCAGCCTCTCCCAAGAACCGACATAGGATTAACCACAGAGGCCGCGCTGTGTGCTCTGTGGTTCAATATCGGATTTGGGGGCTTCTAGCCGAGTTGACTTGCGGCACTCGCGGACTAGAATTGAACCAAGGATGGCGCATCCTCAGAACGAAAGACGGACCGGCGTTTCGACCCCGGCCCATTACCCCGACCCGGGCAGGTGCAACAGGAGGTTTTCTGTGAGAAGAGCAGTAGTTGTGCTGGTGCTGGTGTTGGCCGGGATGAGCTTCGGGCTCATCAGTCCGAGCCTGCAGGAGCACCTGACCAAGGCGCAGGCAGACCAGAAGCTGCCGGTGCAGATAATCTTGAAAGAGCAGTTCGACAAAGACCTGCTCAACAGCTTGGTTGACGGCATGCCGAAGGTCCAGCGCCGGGTCGAAGTGGCGCGGATACTGAAGGAGTTCTCGGCCGAGCAGCAGGCCGGGGTGCTTGCGTACCTTGGGACCACCGACGCGGAGAACGTCCAGTCGTTCTGGGTCGTGAACGCGGTATACTGTGAGGCGACGCCGGCGGTAGTCGAGCAGCTCTCGGGGCGGCCGGAGGTGAACTACGTCAACTATGACCGGGTGTATTGTCCGGACCTGCCGGAGCCGGAGCAGGAGCGGGACGGGACCGAGGAGATTGCGTGGGGTGTGGATAAGATCAACGCCCAGGCAGTCTGGGCTCTCGGCTACACCGGCCAGAACGTGGTCTGCGGTCACATCGACACCGGGTGCAAGTACGACCACCCGGATCTGGCCGACCACATGTGGATTGACCCGAACTACCCGCATCACGGGTGGAACTTCGAGAGCAACAACAACGACCCGATGGACGCGCAAGGTCACGGCACGCACACCTCGGGCACGGTGGCCGGCGACGGGACCAGCGGGACCCAGACCGGCGTCGCGCCGGACGCGCAGATAATGGTCTGCCGGGTCGCGACCACGATCGACTCGCTGGCGGAGAGCCAGACCTGGGCCGCGATGGAGTTCGTGGTCTCGCCCCCGCTGTCGCCGTCGAATGGCGCCGACCTCTACACGATGTCCCTGGGCTGGCAGATTTCATGGGTTCCGCGTCAGGCGACGTGGCGCACGACCGCCAACAACGTGAACGCGGCCGGCTTGTCGCAGATCGTGGCAGCGGGCAACGAGCGCCAGTCACGTACCCCGCCCAATGCCTGCCGCTGTCCGGGCAACGTGCCGCCGCCGTGGTGGAACCCCGAGAACACCGGCGTGGGCGCGTTGTCGGGCATCGTCTCCATCGGCGCGACCAGCGAAAACGACTCGATCGCGAATTTCTCCAGTCCCGGTCCGGTGACCTGGTCAAGCGTCTCGCCGTTCAACGACTACCCGCACCCGCCGGGCCTGACCCGGCCGGACGTCTCGGCGCCGGGCACCAACATCAAGTCATGCTCGTACACCGGCGGTTATACGAACATGGACGGCACCTCGATGGCAACACCGCACGTCGCGGGCACGGTCTGCCTGATGCTGTCGAAGAACCCGGAACTCACGCCGGCGGAAATCGACTCGATTCTCGAGATGACCGCGGTTGACCTCGGTCCCAACGGCAAGGACAACGATTTCGGCGCGGGCCGGATCGACGCGCTCGCCGCGGTCAACTACGTCAGCCTTCCCACCGGGCCGGTGCTGAAACTGACGTCGATCCAGGTGATCGACTCGACCGGCAACAACAACGGAGCCATGGACCCGGGTGAGACGGCCAAACTGCTCGCCACCCTCCACAACACCGGCGGCGCAGCCTGCCACAACGTGACCGGCAAGTTCCGCACCTACGATGCGCGGCTGACCGCCACCGATTCGACCGGTACGTGGCCGAACATCACGTCCGGCGGTTCGGGGACCAATACGGCCGACCCGTTTGTGCTCCAGGCCGACGCTGCGATTGTCCCGGGCACGGAGTTCACCTGCTCGCTCTTCGTCAGCGGCGACAGCGCCGTCCTCTATAGCCGGAGAATGGAGGTGCTGATCATCGTCGGCAGGCAGCCGGGCGAAATCATCTGGGGTCCCAAGACCTGCGACAGCATGCCCACGTCTGCCGGCCTGTACGGCGTGGCGTACAACACCAGTGAAAATGTCATCTACTGCACCAACTTCCGCCAATCGACCATCTACAAGTACACCTCGGACAGCATGCTGACGCCGCTGGGCACGATTCCTGCGCCGCAGGACTCCTGTACCGACATCGACTACGCTGCCTATGCCGATGCATTCTGGGTGGTCTGCAACCCGCAGAAGGACATGTACCGAATCAGCACGAGCGGCTCGGTGCTCCAGCAGTTCGACTTGATCATGGCCTACCCGATCGGGGCGGTCGAGGATGAGGCCACACATACGCTCTACCTTTCGGACCGGCGGTTGTCGCCCAGCTCGCCCCAGACGATCTACCTCAACGACACGCTGGGCTACCCGCGGGGTTCCTTCACGCATCCGCTCACGGGGCCGTACGGCACGCGCTGTCTCGCGCTCGACGGTCGCACGGAGACCAACCCGCCTTCGCTGCTCAACATCTGGGCCTGGTACAATGCGTCCGGCGGCATAGTTGATAGTTGCGGCATGTACGAACTCGACCGCGTCGGGGACACGGTGCTTAACGGGTACGTCTTCCCGATCAAGGCCTGGGACGTCCGTGGCATCGAGTACGACCCGCGCGACGGCTCGTACTGGATCACCATCACGAATGGCGGCACAACCAACAACATGATCGCGAAGGTAGCCGGGTTCAACTACGGAAAGGTCGGCGTCGAAGAACCGTCACCCCGGTTGCCTGATGCTGCCGGGCGGCTCGCGGTGCTCGCCCAGCCCAACCCGTTCACGGGCAGGACGAATCTCGCGGTGCAGCTACCCGCCGCCGGCAACATCGACCTCCGGGTCTACGACAACAGCGGCCGAATGGTGAAGACGCTGGCAAGCGGCGCTGCCGTTGGAACTCGGGCGCTGTTCACGTGGGATGGCCGGGACGAGGCGGGCCAGACCGTCGCGCCGGGCGTTTACTTCTATCGTGTCCAGAGCGCAGCTGCGCAAGCCTGGGGCAAAGTCATCCTCTCCCGCTAGGCCATACTCAAACCGTAATGGAGCGGCGCTTCGGCGCCGCTCCGCTTTCCGGGTGAGCCTGACCGGCAGGATATCAACGGCAAGAAGCCGCGAACTTACCGAAAGAAGCACTGGGTCTCGGCCCGACGGAGTCGGGCGGCAGCGTACGCCGGAACCCTCCTCGTTCCTCTCCAAGAAGCTCCACACGTTGGTCTCAAGGTTACCTCTTGAGTATTCCGGGAAGGAACTCGGGCGGGAAAGTGAACTGTGACTCGGCGAGGACCTTGGGACGGAATCTGACCAGTTACTCGGGAAGGAATCGGACAAGGAGCTCAGGTCGTTGCTTGCGAGGTAGCTGAAGAAGTAGCGGTGGAAATAGCCGAACAAGTAGCCCGCATCGTTCCGCGGGATACTCCTTGGGACGTGACTTCGGAGACCACGGGGATAGCTACGGGGGAGGCATAGGAGGGGTCGGAAGGCCAATAGGGGCTAGGGGTTTGGGAATAGGGAAGTTAGGGTGCGGACTGGCGGTCGGCGGAGAATGTTGTATACTACATATCTGGAGGCAATGGTTGAACCGGAAAACGGACGACTTACCGATGACCAGGGAGCTCGGGCTGAGACTCAGAAGCCTGCGCACACGAGTCCGGCTGACCCAAAGCGAGCTTGTCCGCCGGTACGCCGCTCTGCGTTCTCGCGGGGAGCCGTCCGTGCCGGCTCAACTCGCCCTCGACGGCCTCGACCGCCAGCTCAGGCGCAAGTAGCGTTGCTTTGGACTGCAGCAGCAGAACCGCCGCCTTGGTGGTCACCGGTGTTGTGGCTTGACGGCGTTTTTTTCTTGACAAAAGGACAGGGGGGGGGGTATTATTCAACCGCTGGCCCGAGGGTCGGCCGGGGGGTGGCCCACCAGGCAGCCGGGATCTCCTTGTCGAAGATCGGGTGCATGCGCTCACCATCTGCCGCCGGCAGGGGGATCTCCCGCGGCAGGGTGGTTTGAATGGCCTCGCCTTCATAGAGCTTGGCACCATCCGAGGGAAGGGGGTCAAGTCTCCGTTTGACCTTTCTTAAAACTACAGCCCCTCTATCCCCTCCACCAACCTACCAACCTCTTCCGCCGTATTGCCATGCACAAGACTTATCCTAACGACTCCCTCGTCCGTATCTTCAATCCCCAACGCTTCAAGACAGCGCAGCGCGTAAAAATGCCCATTC
>CAZSUX010000126.1:0-8180 GCA_964610135.1 uncultured bacterium
ACTTCTACGTGCTGAAGTCGAACGGCAAGATCGCGCAGAAGAGGATGTTGCTGGTGAGGTAGTACCTACTGCGACAGGCCTAACGGCCTCCTTCCCTCGGGCTGCCCGCGTCCCAGCGGGCAGCCTGTTCTTGTCTCCGTGCGAGACGAGTTATCCCGACCGGAGGCGCCGGGCGGCAACTGGGCAGAGCCGGCGCTGTTGGAGGCCCCGAAGCAGGAGCCGGAGCGAGGGCTGTTGCGAAGGCCACAGCGACCGCTGTAGCAGGGCCGGGAACAGGCGCAGGAGCGAGGGCCGCCGCGGGTGCAGGAGCGGGGGCTGGTGCGAGAGGAGGAACGGGGACTGCTCAGGGCGGAGGACTCGCGTCTGTTGCGGACGCTGTTGCGGCCGGAGGAGCCGAGGCCGGAGCAGAGGCTGTTCACGGGAGAGGAACGAGGGCAGGAGCGGCCGCCGTACCTTGGACCGCAGCGGCGCCTGTTGCGGGTGGAGGAACGAGGGCCGCACCAGGGGCCGCAGCTCCCCCCACGACCCCCACCCTTGAATTATCCGCCTTGCACCAGGTCACAACTTGCCGATAATACGGGTCTTATGAGTCATGGGCGGGATTTGTTCATCTGCTGTTTCGTGCATCGGGCTTCTGAGGGGGAAGTTCACCTGAGCCCCTGCCTCTGACCGGCGGGGAACCGGAGGGACGCGTTGCCGATTTCCCGTCATGAGCGCGTTGTGATGAACGGTCTCGGGCGCTGACTTGATGCCTCCGGGATGTACGCCAGCCCGCCGTCTATGTGTAGCAGTCCGACCGTTCCCGACCACAATTCTGCCGTGGGGGGAGCGGCCCACAGGCCGCCTCCCCCGTGGCCTTTGCCGATACAACGCGAGACGCGTTGAAGCCTACAATGACCGGAGCTTTGACTCGAACATCGACTCGAACATCGACGCAAACGATGACGGGTTCAACTTCCGGAACGATGTCGCGAGCAATGCGTGGTACAGTGACGGATTGAGGTTGAGGTTCTGGTTGAGATTCAGCGCAGGATTCGGTCATCAACGCAGTTGCCGACGCAGTTCACTACACAGTGCGCGGTACTTTGGCCGGTACTTTCTGACGAACAATGACAGGTACTTCGTGAGACCCAATCTCGCTTCTGGCGCGAAGTATCAGTTTCCAGGTGTCAGCTACCGGTTCGGCAGGCTCGGGACACGATCCGAATCGTCCGACGATTCGGCCATGTCCCCGCCCTTGGTGTGTTTCTGATTTCCGATCTCCGATTGTCGGGCGTCGATTGGCGACTATTGACCGCGGACTAGTAGAGGGCCTTGCAGGTTTGTCTCAGGGTCAGAACTGCACGGGACCAATCGCCAGGCGTGAGCCTGCCCAGCTTCTTGCGAGCCAGCTTCCGCTGTAGGGTTGCGACCTTGTGGAGACGAACAACCGAAGGCAGCAGCAGCCCGGCTTGCTGCCATTCATCCAGAGTGATGTCCTGCGGCGTTGCCGAGAGCTGTCCGGTCACACGCGCGACTACAATGTCGTCGTCGCCGGCATCCAGCAAGACCAGCGCCGGGCGTCGTTTGGACCCGACTGCGTCAGTGAAGGGAAACTGCAGCAGGATGATGTCGCCGGCTGAGTAGGAGGCCATTCCTCAAGGCTGGTCGTACACCGCGTCGGTCACGGCATAGCCTGATAGGAACTGGTCGGCGGTCAGTCGTTCCCACGCGGCCGCTCCATCCGTGTCAGCTGCGTCGGGCACAAGTACGATCACCCTTGCCGCTTTGCCCGCGGGCAGCATCCGACGCAGTCGCTCGGGCACGTCCAGATTGCCATCAGGTGTGATCCTGGCCGGCAGTTCGTAGGCCTTCATCGCCTTCAGTATACGCTGCCGGCGGCGTGCCGTCAAAGGTCTCGCGCGAGCGAGGGCAGAGCGCAAGAGGCGAGAGGCGAAGTGGAGACGGGGAGAGAGACAGATGGATGGGGAGACAAACGGATGAGGGCGCGGGTGGCATCGAGCAGGCGCCCGGCTAGGCTGCGGACAATTCAAGAGCCAGAAGCCGGAAACCAGAAGTCAGCGGACAAAGGCCGAGAGCGTGAAGGAAGAGCGGAGCGGGCTAGAGAGCTCTGGCCGTGAGGTCGTGAGTCGAGGAAGACGTGACGAGGGCGCGGACGAAGCGTCCGGGGCGAACCTTGCGGCCGGTGAGCTTGACCACGCCGTCGATCTCGGGTGCGTCCCATTGCGTGCGGCCGATGCCGTCCGAGTCAACGAGGACAAGAAGCTTGCGGCCGATGAGTTTCTTGAGGTTTGCGCGGGAAACTGCGGCCTGCGCGAGCATCAGGCGGCGTACGCGTTCCTTCTTCACGGCAGGGGAGACCTGGCCGGGAAGGCGCGCGGCCCTCGTGCCGGGTTCCGGCGAGTAGGCGTAGCAGGAGAGGCGGTCGAAGCGGGCGGCGCGGACAAAGGCAAGTAGCTCGTCGAAGTCGCGCTTGGTTTCGCCCGGCAGGCCGACGATGATGGTCGTGCGGACGTGCAGGTCAGGAATCGCATGGAGGTCGTGGAGCAGAAGCTCAATGTCTTTCCGGGTGTAGTGACGGTTCATCCTGTCGAGCAGGTGGTCGGCAACGTGCTGGATGGGCAGGTCTAAGTAGCGGCAGAGCTTCGGGTTGGAGGCGAACTGGTCGATGACGTCCTCGGTGAGGTGTGCGGGATGGGTGTACAGGAGGCGGAGCCAGCGGATGCCGTCGATGCGGGCGAGCTTCTGGAGCAGCCGCGCCAGCGATGGCTTGCCGTAGATGTCGGTGCCGTAGAGGGTTGTGTCCTGGGCGATGAGAATCAACTCTCTCACTCCGGCGTGGGCGAGGGCTTTGGCTTCGGCTACGATTTCGCGCAGCGGACGAGAGCGGAAGGGGCCGCGGATGTCGGGAATCATGCAGTAGGAGCAGCGGTTGTCGCAGCCGTCGGCGATCTTGAGGTAGGCGAAGTGAGGCGGAGTAGACAACACACGGGGTGAGGGGCGAGGGACGCGGGACGAGGGAGCAGGCCGATTGCAGATTGAAGATTGCAGATTGGAGATTGCAGATTCGCCCGAGGGAGGAGGGAGCAGAGAGGAGGGAGAAAGAAGAAGCTGCGCGATGCGTGGCATGTCGGCGAGCCGGACCCAGAGGTCGACGGCGGGGAACTTGCGCTTCAGATTTCTGCCGTAGCGCTCTACCAGGCAGCCGGCGACGACAACCTTCTTGTCCGGGCTTCGTTGCTTGTGCTCGAGCGCTTCTTCGATTGCTGCTTCGGATTCGCGGACCGCGGATTGGAGGAAGGCGCAGGTGGTGATGACGATGAGGTCGGCAGAGCGCGGATCAGTTGTGAGGTCGTAGCCGGCTTCGGTCAGCGAGCCGAGGACGTGCTCGGAGTCAACCTGGTTCTTCGGACAACCCAGGAAGACCAGGCAGGCACGCGGATTTGCGATTGTCGATTGTTGATTGTCGATTTCGGTCATTCGGCAGTCGTCAATCGTAACTCGACAATTGCGCTAGACGCGCATCATCTTGCCGGTCGCCTCGGCGACGAGGGCACCGGTCTCATCGACCAGTCTGGCTTCGGTGAACAGGAGCTTGCCCTTTTCGCCGGTGACCCGGCCGACACCCTTGAGCGGGCTGTCGGTCTTGACCGGTTTGCGGTAGCGAACGGTCATCTCCGCGGTCACGCAGTTGCGGCCGGCGTTGGTGCAGGCCCAGGCAAGTAGTTCGTCGAGGATGGTCGCGACGATGCCGCCGTGGGCGATGCCCTGCCAGCCGGCGAAGTGTTCGGGCAGGACGTAGTCCAGTTCGACTCCGTCAGGCGTCTTCCTGACTTCCAGTTTGAGGCCTTGCGGGTTGTCTTTGCCGCAGGCGAAGCAGCGGCCGGAGTCCTTTAGCACAGGTCAGCCGGCGGAGAATCCAGAATCCAGAATGCAGAAACCAGAGTGCAGAATTGAGGGCGGGGCGAACGACGAATGAACACGGACGCTAAGGGCGCCAATGGGTAGAGCGGATGTACGCAGCCCGGAAACGAGAAGCCAGAATGCGGAGCAAGCGGCAATCCTGAGTTCTGGATTCTGGTTTCTGGATTCTGCATCGTCCGGGACGGGTCCGGCGTTTCACTCCTCCTCGATTGGGATGCCCTTGGGCGGGGTGAACTTGAAGAGCGAGGGGGCGAGCTTCGTGTTCCACTGCTGGTCGTAGAAGCTGAAGTGGATCTTCTGGCCCATGCCATCTTCGAAGGAGAATCCGTTGATGATGGTGCCGGTTTCGTTCAGTTCGAGCACCAGGTCATTCATCGCCGACAGTTCGTCGCCCATCAGGACGTTGATGACATATATGCCGGTGGAGTCCTTGGTGACTTCGACTTCCGCGGTGGTATCGAGAACCGGTTCGAGGAAAGCCATGACCGGCGCGAAGCCGCCGCCCGGACGTTTCACCACCTTCTTCAGGCTGGGGATGTAGATCCACAGTGTCGTGCTGTCCGAGACGAAAAGCTGCTGCATTCCCTCGGTGACTTCGATGCGGTATCGTGACGGGACCGAGATCGCAAACGCCCCGTCGAACTCCCGACAGGTCGCCTCATTGGCCGCGCAGATGGTTTCCCGGAACGTGCCGGAAAGCGTCTTCAAGCCCAGGTAGCGGGCGCGGAGGTTCTTCCAGATTGGGTGATCCGAGGCAGCCACAAGGCAGACAAAGAAACCGATCAGCAGTACGATTCGTCGCATGAATGAGGATATTCGAGGCGGGCGGTAAGTCAAACAAAGCGGGCGGTATGCGCTGAAGTACGGAGCAGTAAGGACAAAGGACAAAGCAATAGGCAAAGGACAAAGTGGAAAGGCCGGGTCGGGGCAGGCCTTCACACTTGCCTCCTTGCTTTGTCCTTTGGACTTTGTCCTTTGTACTTCTTTTCGAGGCACAGTGGATTCTTGACCCTCAGGGTTTTTGGGCTATAGTTCACTGCCCGCGTCGGCGGACCCCGGCGTGGACGCGCCGACATAGCTCAGTTGGCAGAGCAGTGGTTTTGTAAACCACAGGTCGGGGGTTCGAATCCCTCTGTCGGCTGGCTATTGAGGAGTTTGCGGTCGGGTACCCGAGTGGTCAAAGGGGGCAGACTGTAAATCTGCTGGCAATTGCCTACGGAGGTTCAAATCCTTCCCCGACCATGCCTGCCTGAGCCGGTTCTTGCTGCACCGGCCCGGCGGCAGTCCGCACCCCAGCAGGCTGCGGATGCTCGACAACCTGGAGACCGTCGGCACTGTTTTGCGTGCGGGCGTGGTGTAGTGGTAGCACAACAGCCTTCCAAGCTGTTTGCGTGGGTTCGACTCCCATCGCCCGCTGTATCGAACCGGTGTCATGACCGTTTCCGGTTGTAGTCACGGCCGAAGAGCCGTGTTAATGCTAGTCAGTACAACAGGTTAGGCCCGGAGAAGAACGCACTCACCGGGTCGAAAAGTCGGACGCCAGGACGGCCTTGCGGCCGTCGGGCGGCGTTCGCATTTAGTTATTGACACGGCGTAGGTTATCCATATAATACCCTGCACCGGTCACGCCCATGTAGCTCAGTCGGTAGAGCACTTCCTTGGTAAGGAAGAGGTCGCCGGTTCAATTCCGGCCGTGGGCTCATTGTTGTTCAGTCTTGACGAGGCTACAGTTCATTGAGAACCAGCAGCTAATTCCGTAAGGAGGAATGGCCAAATGGCGAAGGAAAAATTCGCGCGAACCAAGCCGCACGTCAACGTCGGCACCATTGGTCACGTTGACCACGGGAAGACGACGCTGACCGCGGCGATCACCAAGGTCCTCGAGAAGAAGGGCCTGGCGAAGTACAAGAGCTATGACGATATCGCGAAGGCCAGTGAGTCGCAGGGCCGGCGCGACGAGACCAAGATCCTGACCATCGCTGTCGCGCACGTCGAGTACCAGTCGGAGAAGCGGCACTACGCGCACATCGACTGCCCGGGCCACGCCGACTACATCAAGAACATGATTACCGGCGCGGCGCAGATGGACGGCGCCATCCTGGTGGTCTCGGCCGCCGACGGCCCGATGCCCCAGACGACCGAGCACGTGCTGCTGGCCACCCAGGTGAACGTCCCGGCGATGGTGGTGTACCTGAACAAGGTGGACCTCGTCGACGACCCGGACCTGATTGACCTGGTCGAGCTCGAAATCCGCGACATCCTCAACAAGTACGGGTTCCCCGGCGACAAGACGCCGATTATCCGGGGAAGCGCGCTGAAGGCAATCTCCGCCGAAGAGGGCCCGGACTTCGATTCCATCCTCAAGCTGCTTGAAGCCCTCGATTCGTTCATCCCCGAGCCGGTGCGCGACATCGACAAGCCGTTCCTGATGCCGATTGAGGACATCTTCTCGATCACCGGTCGCGGCACGGTCGTGACCGGGCGAGTCGACCGCGGCTTGCTTAAGGCGGGCGAAGAAGTCGAAATCATCGGCTTCGGCAAGCATGACAAGGTCGTGGTGACGAGCGTCGAGATGTTCCGTAAGATCCTTGAGGACGCGCGGGCCGGCGACAACGTCGGGCTGCTGCTCCGCGGCGTGGCCAAGGACGAAGTCGAGCGCGGAATGGTCATTGCCAAGCCGGGTACGATCAAGCCGCACAAGAAGTTCAAGGGCGAGGTGTACATCCTGACCAAAGAAGAGGGCGGACGTCATACGCCGTTCTTCCCGGGCTACCGGCCGCAGTTCTACATCCGGACCACCGACGTCACCGGCAGCTGTACGCTGCCCGCGGGTGTCGAGATGGTGATGCCGGGCGACCATGTCACGATGGACATCGAGCTGATCAGCGAAGTTGCGCTGGAGCAGAACTCCAAGTTCGCCATTCGCGAGGGCGGCCGGACCGTCGGCGCCGGCACGGTTATCGAGATCGTCGAGTAGTAGAACGACATGCGCGTGTTTGTGACGCTGGCGTGCACCGAGTGCAAGAACCGGAACTATCACACGACGAAGAACAAGAAGAAGACCGAGCGCTTCGCAATGAAGAAGTTCTGCCCGGCATGCCGGAAGCACACGGCGCACAAGGAGGTTAAATAGGCCAGTAGCTCTAACGGCAGAGCGGCGGACTCCAAATCCGTAGGTTGGGGGTTCAAATCCCTCCTGGCCTGTAGCTTAGCATGAACAGCCTTTTCAAGCGGATAAGAAACTACCTGGCCGACGTCTGGGTCGTGATGAGGAAGGTGTCGTGGGTGCAGCGTAAGGAGCTGTTCACGACGACGCTGGTGGTCATTGTCTTCTCGACCATACTGGCGTTCTTCATCGGTGTGGTCGACTTCGTCTTCTCGCGGCTGCTGAGCATCGTTATCAAGTAGGCCGCGAACCGCGCATGAAGTTCTACGTCGTCCACACTTACACCGGCCGCGAGAAGCGGGTGAAGGAGTTGGTGGAGAAGGCGATCGAGCGTCTGAACCAGCCCGGCCTGTTCGGCCGCGTGATAATGCCGGCCGAGAAGGTCGCGCGGGTGCGGAAATCGAAGATCGTCGCCGAGGAGCGACGGCTCTACCCGGGCTACATCGTCGTCGAGATGGAGATGAATGAGCAGTCCTTGTCGCTGATTACCTCGATCCCGGGCGTCACCCACTTGCTGGGAACGAAGACCGAGCCCATGGCCCTGTCCGAAGATGAGGTGATGGCCATGCTCGAGCAGATCGAGCGGGGACGCGATCAGGCCGAGCCCGAGGCGCCGTTTGAGAAGGGTGAGAATGTCAAGGTGGCCAAAGGACCGTTTGCCGGGTTCACGGGAACGGTCGATGAGCTCTTCACTGAACGCCGACGGGTGAAGGTTATCGTCACGATTTTCGGTCGGCCCACACCGATTGACCTGGACTTCCTCGACGTCCAGCCAATCTGAAGATCGCTCTATGCTGGACGCCTCACGCATCACGCCGGACTTGTCGGGCATGAGGCATGGTGCATCATGCGTAGCGCGTATTTAGGAGGAGCGAGTAATGGCTAAGAAGGTTGCGGCGGTCGTGAGACTCCAGATCCCGGCCGGCCAGGCAACCGCGGCACCGCCGGTCGGCCCGGCCCTGGGCCAGCACGGAGTGAACATTGCGGAGTTCATCAAGTCCTTCAATGAGGCAACCCGCAAGGAGACTCCCGGCATGGTGATCCCGGTCGTCCTGACCGTGTACTCGGATCGGAAGTTCACGTTCGTCAC
>CAZSUX010000127.1:0-8108 GCA_964610135.1 uncultured bacterium
TCGGTGCGGCCGTCGTCCATCTTCACCGGGAAGTGGACAACGACCTCGTTCATCGTCGTCGCCAGTATCTTGCGGATGCTGGGGTCGAGCTTCATCAGGTCGGCGGCCTTGTTGAACTGAAACCTGACGTCGTTGTAGACGTTACGCCGCACCCGCTCGACCGGCTTCGGCACGGAGACGCGACGGGTGCGGGTTAGTGTGCTTGTACTCATGATTCCTCCAGTCGGCTGGCCCGACCGGCTACTTGTACTCCTCGCAATGCCAGATGCCGGTCTCGGGCTTGCGGATGGCACAGGTCTCGCGCATGTCGCAGTTCACGCAGAGACCCTTGTACTCATCCCAGGTATTCATGTCCTCAACCGTGGGCGCCGACGCCTCGGCGCTAACCTCGACTATCGGCGGCGTGAAGTTGTCGAACTCCTCGCAGAAGAGAACGGGCTGGCTGGTGTTCCGAATATAGGCGCAGCCACGTGCGTGGTTGCAGGTCTGGCAGAGACCCTGGGGTGCCTCCTCCTTTGGTTGACGCTTGACCGGCTTGGCGTGTACCGGTTTCCGGGCTGTCCGCCGCACTGTGGTAGTTGTCACTGACATGTTGACCTCCATATGATCCGTCGGAACATGAGCCCGGCGGGGTTTACTTCTGTTCGGGTGCTGACTGACATCGTCCGAGTGAGAGCATGGACCGTGCCAGTCGTGGACGCACGCGCAGGACATCCGCATGGGAGCAGCTAAGCTACTATGCTAGCAGCAGTTGGCAGTCAGTTCGGAATGAGGAGGAGGCCCGATGCCCAGCAACAGGCCATCCGCAAGGTGAGGAGATTCTCCCCGGGTGAGGCGAAACTACTCGGCGGGAGCTTCGGGCGGCGCCTCTTTGGGTTTCTTGAGCTTGTCGCGCAGAGTCTTGCGGTCGATACCAAGTATCTCTGCGGCCCGGGACTTGTTGCCGTCAACGCTGGCAAGGACATTCTTGATGTGCTCGGTCTCGACCTCGGCGAGGGTACGGCTAAGCCCGGCCTCGCGTGCGGCCGAGAAACGCATGTGCGCCGGCAGGTCCGTAACATCGATGCACTCGCGTTCGCTCATCACGACGATACGCTGGACGAAATTCTCAAGCTCGCGCACGTTGCCCGGCCAGTAGTAGCCGGCAACTACCCGTAGTGCTGCTTCGGAAAACCGGGGCACGGGCCGACCGAACTCACGGGCGTACTTGGCCGCGAAGTGGCTGGCAAGGCGCAGGGCATCGTCGCCCCGCTCGCGCAGCGGCGGAATGGTTATCGTGATGACGTTGAGGCGGAAGAACAGGTCCTCGCGGAAGACGTTCTTCTGGACCAGGCCCAGCAAGTCCTTGTTGGTCGCCGCGATGACGCGCACGTCGACCTTGCGCACGCGGGTGTCGCCGACCATGCAGACTTCCCTGTCCTGCAGCACGCGAAGAAGCTTGACCTGCATCGAGGCGCTGGTCTCGCTGATTTCGTCCAGAAAGACCGTGCCGCCCTCGGCGGTCTGGAAGAAACCGGCGCGGGTTTCGGTCGCGCCGGTGAATGCCCCCCTGACGTAGCCGAAGAGCTCGCTTTCGAGCAGCCCCTCCGGTATCCCGCCGCAGTTGATGGGCACGAACGGTGCCGAGGCACGCGGGCTGGAGTAGTGAATCGCCCGGGCCACAAGTTCCTTGCCGGTTCCACTTTCACCTGTAATCAAAATGGTTGCTGAGGTCGTGGCTGCTTTGGTCACGGCTGCGAGCACGCGCTTCATCGCGTCGGATTCGCCCAGAATGCCCGGGTACGCCGGGTTCTGCAGGGGGGCATTGTCGTGGGCGGCCCGACGTACGCGCAGCTTGTCCAGCGCGCGTTTGACCGCGGCGAGCAATTCCTCGTCGGTGAACGGTTTCGCGAGGAACTCTTCGGCCCCGGTCTTCACCGCCTGCACCGCACCCTCGACCGTCGCGTAGCCGGTAATCATCATCACCTCGGTGTTGTGCAGATTCTCACGCACGTGCCGAACCAGGTCCATCCCGCTGACTCCGGGCATCTTCAGGTCGGTAATGACGAGGTCAACGGTAGTCTTGTCGAGCAACTGGAGAGCTTCTGAAACACTGGGAGCGGTGAAAACCCGGAACCCGGCCGCAGTCAGGTTCCGCTGCAGCACCTCCAGCGTTGCCGGAGAATCATCGACTACCATGACCGTGGCCAGACTGCTTTCGCTATCCACCGCATTCCTCCTTTTCGGTTTCCGGCGGGCCGGCGATCGGCAGCAGCACACGGAAACGCGAACCCCGGCCCCGCGTACTCTCGACATCGACTCTGCCGCCATGCGCGGTCACGATGCCGTGCACCACCGACAGACCCAGCCCGGTGCCCTCACCAACCCCCTTGGTCGTAAAGAACGGCTCGAACATCCGGCCCAAGACCTCATCCGTCATGCCTACACCGGTGTCGGCAACGGTCAAGACAGCGTACTCCCCGACCCGCCGGGTCGTGACCGTGATGGTGCCGCCGGCCGGCGTCGCCTGCAGTGCGTTGACGACAAGATTGACCAGGACCTGCAGCAACTGGCCCGAGTCGGCCGCAATGGCAGGCAGTCTGGGGTCGAGCCTGCGCACGAGGTGAACTCCGGCCTTGGCGCAGCGGGATTCGAGGAAGACAACCCCGTTCTCGACCAGCTCATTGAGTTTCACCTGTCCCTGCGCCGGCATCTTCTGACGCGCGAACAGCATCAGCTTGCTGACGATGTCGCGAGCGTGCAGGGCGGCAGTAACGGTCTTGTCGATATCATCCGCCGCCGGTTTCGGAAGCAAGGGAGTCTTGCGTGCGAGCTGCGCGAATCCGAGGACATTGCTGAGCGGCTCGTTCAGTTCGTGCGCGACACCGGCAGCAAGCTGACCGATGGTCGCCAGTCGGTCAGCGTGACGAAGCTGCGCTTCGAGCTTCACGCGCTGCTCGATGGCTTCCCGTCGTTCGAGCACTGAACCAACCTGGTTTGCCACGGCGTCGATCAGTCGGCGCTCGTCGCGCAGGAACGGACCTTCGTCCAGAGTCGGCCGCGGCTCGGTGTAGACGACCTCCACGAAGCCGCGCCGCTGCCCGCGTACCGCCACGTCACTAATCAGTGGTTGCCGGAGCCCGACCCGGAACTCTCTGGTCACGTAGTCGACGCCGTCGACTTGGATTCGGGCCTGGGCGATATCCGGGTACAACCACGCCGCGGGTAGTAGTTCGACGATGGCCTGAAGGCCCTCGGACAAGGAGAGGTTCTCGCGCTCCCGGACCTGGTCGATGCCGTAGAGGCAAGTCAGCTCTTTCACGCGCTCCCGCAGGGCGGCCTGGGCCCGGCGGTCGGCGAGTGCGACCCCGATGGTCTGAGCCACCCCCTCGTAAAACTCAACCTCTGCCTCGTCATAGTGCCCCTTCTCCAGACTCCCGAGCAGCAGCAACCCGTGGCTGTCCTCGCCAACCGCAAACCGGATTATGGCGCGGGATCGGTATTCGCCACCGAGTTCGAGCCGGTCGCTCCCGACCGGCTGCGAGGCATCTCCGGTCCAGAAACTGCCGCTCCGCGTGAACCAGGGCAGTCCGGACTCAACGTCTCCCCGGACAACCCGTTGGCATATCATGGCTAGTCCTTCGCTGTCACCGACGCATGCCCCGGCATCAACCCCGCCGGGTTCGCGTGCCGCCATGTGGAAGTCAAATGACCGCCCATCGCGCCGCCGCAACGAAGCGCAGTAATACCTCGGACCTTCATTCACACGTAGTCCTGCCTCGTCGGCCCGGGAGAAGTCAACCAGCATCGACAGCACTTCGTGCGTGAAGTCGGAACGCGCCACGCCCTGGTTGGCCGAGCGGAGTATCCGGCGCGAAAGCACGGCCGGTTCGTCGGCGATGCGCTGGCCGTACGTGCGTCCGTTGTCTCTAGGCGTTGTCACATTGAGTCCGCTTCGTAGCACCGTCTGAACGGAATTGTATCTGCCGCATGAACAAGTGCAAGCATCTCAGCAACCTTCGATTCCTGCGCCGCGCATAAACAGGACGCAGGCAGGAGGCGGCGGTCAACGGATTCCGCCCGGCGTGACTGGTTGAGTAGCCTCGGCCAGCAGGTTGCGGGCGATCGGCACGTAGGCCGAGCCGGCGTACTCGACGATCAACTGCTCGAGGGTCTCTCGGTACTTCGCTTCATCCTTCAAGTCATCAAGATACACGGAGGCCTGCTCCAGCCTCGCCCGGGGGGCGAGCGAACTGCCGCCGAAGCGCGCCCGGTATCGGTCCAGCGCGGCCAGAGCTTCCTTCGGCTTGTGCTGGCGACGGAGGAATCGCGCCAGCAGGAACCAGGCCTGCTCCGCGACCGGGTCATCTCCCTCGGCCAGGGCCCGGGCCTTGTTGGTATCGCTCACCCCGGTCTCGTAGTCGAGCATCAACCTCGCCAGTTCCCTGGCCCGGTCCCCGCTCCCGGTCAGTACCGCGAGCTCCAATCCGTCGTTGACCCACCGGCTCCGGGGGAACTGCTTGACCAGTTGAGCCACGTAGGTGCCGGCCGAGTCGAACTTCCCCTCGTAGAAGAACGTCCTGGCGACGAGAAACAGCAAGCGGTCCGAGGAAAGGACTGAGGACTGAGGATTGAGGATTGAGGAGGGCGGATTCCGATTCCCCTGTTCAGTCTTCGCTCTTCCCTCTTCACTCCTTCCTCTTGCCGCAGTCCGCGCCGCCTCGGTGCGGCCGAGGGCAAGCAGGGCTGAGGCTAGCCCGAACGCACCCGGCTCGCTGGCCGGCTGCCGTGCCAGGGCCCGCTGGTAGCTTTCCACCGCCCGCTGATAGTCGCCCTGGTCGCGGTACAACTCGCCGAGCTCGACTTGGGCTGCGGGACCGCTGTCCATGGCCAGTTCGGCCTGCGCCTCTTTGACCCGCCCCATCAGCCGGAGCACCCGCGCCGCGTCGGTGTGCGCCTTCTTCTCTTGATAGACGGCCAGTGCGGCCTTGAGCGCGCCCTGCGCTTCACACTCCTGCGCAAACTGGTATAGCTCCCTGGGAGTCAACGCGGGCCTGAGTACCCGCACCGTTTCCGCTTCTTTCTTGGCGGCGAGATAGACGATGGCCTGTGCCCGTGCACGCACCACCGGGTCTTTCACCTTCTCCAGTTCGCCAATCAGCCCGGCGCCACCCCGAACCACAAGGGCCGATAGCTTCTGCCGGTAGCGATCGAGCATGCGCGGAGACGTGTTGAGTATCGACACGATCTCGCGCGTTGCCGGGCCCGGCTGACCGGCTGCCGCGTACAGGTCAACCAGCCGGTCGGCAATCGAGAAGGCGACGCCGCCCTGTTTGCGCGCCCGCTCGTAGTACTCAATCGCCGACGCATAGTCCTGATGCCGGGCAAACACCTCGGCGAGTGGGGCAAGCCGGTCCGGCCATTTCTCCGCTGCCCGGCGACCCTCGGCCCGGGCGTCGGCCGTCCGTTTCATCGCCAACAGCCCGCCGGCAAGTCCGAACGAGTACTCGGGTCTGTCCGGATACTGCTTGACCAATCTGCGGCTCACAGCGACCAGGGTGTCGTAGTGCTTGAGCTGCTCGGCGAGTCGCACGAACCTGCCATACGCCAGCTGGTCCTGCGGGTTCTTATCCACGGCCAGCCGGTACTCCTCAAACGCCTGCTCCACCTGCCCGGCCCGCTCCAGAAGCAGGCCACTCTGATAGCTCTGAGCATGAACAAGACCTGCACCCAGGACAAGCAACAACGCCAAAACACTCGCTCTCAGATTGCCTGAAGTCCAAAGTACTAAGGACAAAGGACTAAGCAAGTAGAGAAGGCGGAAAGCCCGAGCCGGTCTTCGCTTCCCACTTTGGCCTTGCTTTGTCCTTACCACTTTGTGCTTTGTCCTTGGCTACTCATTGAGTAGCCTCTGGAAGTACTCGCGTATCATCTGCTCATACTCCGCCGGATAGCCCTGCTTGAGCGCCCGCATCAGCTCCTCACGCAGCAAGCGGTTCCGCTCACCCTTGTCCTCGGGCAGTCGCGGCTTCTGCAGTGGCTCAAACCCCTTGCCCGACTCGCTCTCTCGTTCCTCCTTAAATCCCTGCTGCCGGATGCTACGCTGGGCGTCGAGCAGGTGCGAGAGAATGCTCTCCTGCCGCTGAATTAGCTCGCGGCTCACGTTCAGTTCCGAAAGGTCTCTCTCCACCGCCTTCATCTCGTCCAGCAGACCTTCCAGGCTGGATGTCAGCCCCGGCTGGGTCCCACCCATCTCCTGAAGCATCTGCTCGAGCTGCTCGCGCAGGGCGCGCTGCTTGCCGAGGATTCGGCCCAACGCCGCCATCTGTTCTCCGCTCAGGCCGCCGGGCATTGGTATCGGGAATCCGGACATGCCCGCGTTGATGCCCATCTGCTCGCCGGTCATCTGCGAAAGCTGCTGCATCAGGCCCTCCATGCCGCTCGACATCCCGCCACCCTGGTTCGCGGCGTCCATCGCCTGCAGCAGCGCCTGAACGGTGCGGTTGAGACTCTGGCGCGCCTGCATCATGCTCGGCTCAGCGACCCCGGCCCGGTTATCCACCATGCCCTGTGCCGCCTGCTCCATCGAGACCATCGCCTTGGCCAGCTCCTGTCCGAGACTTGGGTCGACACTCATGCTGCGGGAACTCAGGCTCGCCAGACTCTCGGCCACGATTCTCGCTGCCTCGTGCAGCCCCATCTCCTGCCCGGCGTGCCTGGAGAGGTCTGCCACTCCGGTCGAGGCCTGCTCCAGCTTCTCCTGCTCATCCGAGATCATCAACAGGTCCTGGGCCGCATTCCCAAGCTCCTTCGCCACCTCCGACGACCGCTTCTTCTTGAGCTGCTCGCTCAGAGACTTGAGTGACTGGCTCATCTTCTTCAGGCTCTGCCCCAGCTTGCCGCTCTTCGGCTTCGCCTGCTCGGGCTTGCCCTGCCGCATCTCGTTTGCCAGCTCCTGCGCCATCTCGGACAGCTTCTCCTGCTCGGCCTGCTGCGCCAGTTCGGAGAGCGAGTCGCCGATTTCCTTGTCCGACATCGAATCGGCCAGGTCCTTCATCTCCTTCTGCAGGCTGTCCAGCGCCTCCTTCAGATCCTGCTCCATCTGTGCTGAACGCTCGGACGGCTCCTTGCCGAGCTTCTCGGTCAGGTCCGCCTGCGCCTGAGCCAGCTCCTCGGACTTCTTAGCCAGCGCCTCGAGCCGCTGCTCTTCCATTATCTTCTTGAGCAGTTCCAGGGCCCGGTCAATCGCCTGCTTCATCTTCTCCTGGTCGAGCTCGAACTTCTCAAGGGCACGCTTCACATCCGGCGACTGCTGCTCGAGCTTGTCCCGCAACTGGGCGAGCGACTGCTGCAACTCGCGCGGCAGGAGCTCGGAAAGCAACTGCTGGAGCTGGTTCATCCGCTCCATTGTCTGCTGGTCGAGGGTCATCCCCTGCGACAGCTCCTTCATCATGTCCGAAACTTCCTGCTTCAGATCCGAGACCTGCTGCATCAGGCCTTCCTGCCCACCGAGCACCTTCTCCAGCGCCTGCTTCTCCTCCCACGAAAGCTCGCGGCTCTTCTTCATCTCATCGGACAGCCGTCTCAGCTCCTCGCCCAGCTGGGCCTGTTCCGACTGCATCGGCCCGAGCTCGGACTCGGTCCGCTCGGTCTGCTGCACCGCCGCGTTGTATATCTCGTTCATCGTCGGGAACCGAACCATGAACGTCTCAGTCCGGCTCGCCTTCGGCCCGGACACGACGTCGTTGTCGGTCACCGACACGAAATAGTGCATCGCCTCGCCCGGCAAGAGGTTCGCATCGGACAGATCCCATGCGTACAAAGTCGTGTCCTCGCGCCGGCCGGAGAGCGACTTGAGACGCACCCGCTTGTCAATCGAGTCCTTGCCGTAGTGGAGGTACAAATCACCCAGGCCGAAGTCGTCCAGGCTGTTGATGCCGAGCAGCACTCTCATCGAGACCGGCAGGTCAACATCCCGTCCGGGGCCGAAGAGCTTCACGAACGGCGGCTCGTCGGCGATGGCCCGCACCCGCACTTCCGCTGCCGCTTGCAGAACCCTATCCTCGGTGTCAGCAAGCTCAATTGCACCCGTGGCATCACCCTTGATGTTAAACTCGGCAGCAAACGAG
>CAZSUX010000128.1:0-4074 GCA_964610135.1 uncultured bacterium
CGATTTCAGATTGACGCGGCCGGGGGCCGCGAGTGACCAGTTACCAGGTTCCAGTTTCCAGGTGAGGCAGCCGGCAGACGATGAGTGCACATGGAGGAAGCGCAAAGCGATGAGCGCCGAATGGCGAACGCAGATGCGGAAGCGATGAACGCGGAGCGATGAGTGCTGCATGCGCCTGCGAACGGCTAACGGCTTGCGGCCTGCGTTGCCCGGGGACGCAACAAGCGATTCCTGTCGCGCGGGCGGATGGTCAGAATTGCCGTTCACTCCCGAGCCTCAATGTGTACTATAGCACACATTCCGTCGGCCCAAGGGAAAGGTCCTAACTTCTATAGTCCCAATACCCTAGCCCCCATTGGCCTTCCGACCCCTCCTATGCCTACCCCGTAGTCTGGATACGGCCAGGTGAAGGTAGCGGTAGAGGTTGAGAACAAGCTGCTTCGCGCGGGACGACGCGAGGAAGATGCAGCGGAACAAGACCGGAAGCGATGAGCGGAACGAGTTCGGTAACAACTTGCGGTACAGCGCCGGACACAGGTTGAGGTCAAGGTTGAGATACGGTTGAGAATCCAGGTTGAGATACAGGTTGAGGTCCAGTCCAGAATCCGGTGACCGTTACGATGTCGGATACGGTGAGAGCTACGATGCGGGCAACAGCGAGAGTTCCGATGCGGGTCCCGAGAGCGGGTTTGGGACACGATCCGGTCCGGCGCCCAGAGTCCAATTGCCATTCAAACGCGACTGGCCGAATTCTAGTCCGAGACGATTGCCCCGTCATCTGTGCAATCTGCGGATAGCCCTGCCCAATCTTGGCGTCTTGGCGGTCATTCCATTTTCGATTTTCGATTGACGATTGTCGATTGCCGCTTGAGGGCGAGACCCCTCCTCAGCGTCGGGGCGACACTCTGTGTCGTCTGCGTAATCTGCGGAGTCTGTGGATGGAGAATCGCGGGGCAACCGAAGTCAGAAGTCAGATACCAGAATGCAGAAGTCAGAGGTGTCGGACCACGGACGAGGGACGATGAACTGTGAACTACGAACCATGAACCTCGAACCGCCGCGTTGACTTGACAGTGTCCGGCCGGGTTCTATAATCCAGCGTGGTTCCAACCAGGTCACGGGGTAGTAGCGCATGCGAGACAGCAGTCAAGAGCTCGCGGCCGCTCGTGTTCGTCGTCGACGACGAGCCGCTCGTGGCCAAGTTGCTGTGCATGATGCTCGGTCGTGCGGGGTGCGACGCGACGGCGTTCTCCAATGGCCCGGCCGCAATCGAGGCGCTGGGGCGAACCCGTCCACAACTCGTCTTGCTTGATCTGATGATGCCGGGCATGGACGGCATTGAGGCCCTGCGCCGGATACGCGAGACCGCGCCGGAGGTTGCGGTGGTGATGGTATCCGGCCAGGGGACAGTCAAGGCTGCGGTTGATGCTTTGAAGCTCGGCGCGTCCGACTTCCTGGAGAAGCCGATCGACCAGTCCCGGCTGGAAGCAGCGCTGGCGCGCACGCTGGAGTATGCGCGGCTGCGTCGCCAGGTGAACGTGCTGCAGGCCGAGCTGGCCGAGCGGTTCCGGATTGTAGGGAAATCGAAGGCGCTGGAGCAGGTGCGGAATCTCATCGACCGGGCCGCGCCGACCACGGCGAGCGTGCTCGTTACCGGCGAGAGCGGTGTGGGCAAGGAGTTGGTGGCGCGGGCGATTCACCGGCAGAGCCAGCGGCAGACCGAGCCTTTCGTGGCGCTCAACTGCGCCGCGATTCCCAAGGAGCTGATTGAGAGTGAGTTGTTCGGGCACGAGCGGGGAGCGTTCACCGGCGCCGACGCCGCGCGCAAGGGTAAGCTGCAGGAAGCGGACAAGGGTACTTTGTTCCTCGACGAGGTTGCGGATATGAGTCCTGCGGCTCAGGCCAAGCTGCTGAGGTTTCTGGAGCATCCGGAAGTAGAGCGGCTCGGCTCGAACCAGTCGGTGTTGCTCGACGTGCGGATACTGGCGGCGACAAACCGGAACCTGGCCGGGTGCATCAAGGAAGGGTCATTCCGCGAGGACCTCTTTCACCGGCTGGACGTTGTGACGATCAAGGTGCCGGCGCTGCGCGAGCGGGTCGAGGACATCGAGGAGCTGACCGCGTTTTTCCTCGATCGTTTCTGCCGGCGGCACAACCGGGCCTTGAGCCTTGCCCCGGAATGTCTGGCCATCCTGCGCGCCCAGGACTGGCCCGGCAACGTGCGCGAGTTGCGGAATCTGGTCGAGCGGGTAGTGGTGCTGGCCCGGACCAACCCGGTCGAACCGGACGAGCTGCAGTCGTTCCTCGGAATCGAGGTCCCGGTGCGGCTTGGTGGCACGCTCAAGGCCGCGCTGGACCGGGCCGAGCGCGAAGCGGTGGAGAGGGCGCTGGCCGTTGGCGGCGGGGTCGTGAGTACGGCGGCGCACGCACTTGGTGTCGAACGCGCCAGTCTCTACCGGATAATGAAGCGCCATGGCATCCCGCACGAGCCGGCCGATTAGGTAGTTCCAAGTCCCAAGCTACCGGTTCTTCGGCGGAGAGTCATCCACCGATTACGCAGATTCTCCCGGCCCGGCTCTGCATCCGTGGACCACTCAAGCCCAAGTCCTGTAACCGTTCGGTGACAACCTGTAACCGTACGGTGACAGGTTCGATGGCGCCGTTCTTCTAAGTCTCGCATTTTCAGGCCCTGAGTCTCTGGCATCAAATGTGCTATGGAACAACTGCCTGATTGATGTCTGCTTTCTTGAGAGGACGGGGCCCTTGCGGCCCCGTCTGCTTTGTGGCAGTCTCGAGCCGAAAACAGCAGAAGTGTAACCGTACGGTAACACGGTGTAACCGAACGGTTACAGTTTCGATGGCGCCGTTCTTCTAAGTCTCGCATTTTCAACCCGTGGATTCTTGGCACTAAAGGTGCATGTCGAGTGGGTGTGATGGGAGACGGCCATGTCTTCAACCACGGATGTTAGTGGGTTAGACTTCATTTGGCCCGGGGTTGGGTATTGCAGTACGACCGGGTGCCAACCAAAGGGAGGTTCGGTCGCCCTCGACGAGTGGAGCTCTGTGTGAGCCGGTACTTCGCACGTGGATGGAGCCACGCCGACGCGTCACCAGGCACGGGTCTGGTATTGGTCACAGCCGGACCGAGTTGCTGGGCGGAGTGCGGCGCCAGCGTGCACGGCCCTAAGTCCTAGCCACGCGAAGAGGGCTGACGCTCGGTGGGTAGCTAGGCGGAGGACCCGGTTGTAACCGCGCAGGGGGCGGCATCGCCGCCCCCTGCCTCTGCAGATGGCCCGGTGCGTTGTTCGCGTCGGCTTCGGTCGCTTGACTTTCTGAGGCAAGTGCATACACTTATCGCCCATGTGGCTCGTTCCGTTGCTGCTGCTGTCCGCACTGCCGGTGCAGGGGGACCTGAAGTTGACCTTGGAGCAGTCCACATACCCGGCCGACGATTCCGGAACGGTGCTCGAGGTAGCTTACGAGATTCCAAATACTTCCTTGACATTTCTGCGCGAAGATAGCGGGTTCGTTGCTCGCTACGAGATCAGCATTCAGGTGTCGGACCGGCGGCGCGATATTCTGGCCGGGGATCTCTGGCAGAAGGTCGTACGGTTCCCGGAGTACGGTCCGACTGTGGCGCGTGATTCGGTTGAGGCCGGCACGGTTGGCTTGGTCTTACCCACGGCTGCGCTCAATGCGCGCGTCGCGGTCAGCGACCGGGGAAGCGAACGGTCGGCGCTGGCTCTGTTCCGAATCGAGCGGCCGACCGGCGGGCTTACTATCCGGCTCTACCGGTCGGGCAAACCGGTCTCGATGCGCAAGTATGGGATTGGCGATACGCTGGTGGCGGTGGCCGAGGCGGCGAGTCCGCAGGACAGGCTTGATAGTTGCCGGTTCGTGCTGAAGCGCGACCGCCGGGTCGTGACCGGCGCCACTGTTCAGGCAACGATGAACGGTGAGAGCGGAACGGCTCGGGACACGATCCGAAATGCCGGACATTTCGGTCATGTCCCTGCGCTGAAGGCGCGGTTTGAGTATCCGATTGGGGACTCGGCCGGAGTGGCGCGGCTGGGC
>CAZSUX010000128.1:4174-8055 GCA_964610135.1 uncultured bacterium
GAAGGCGCGGTTTGAGTATCCGATTGGGGACTCGGCCGGAGTGGCGCGGCTGGGCGGTGGCGAGTATTCACTCGAGGTCATTGGTTTGGCCTCCGCGGCCCCTGTCGGACAGCGCGGCGGCGGACGGACCTTGCGCGCGAGCGTGGGATTCCAAGTCGAGGTGCCGTTCTTTCTGGACGACTCCAAGTACCTGGAGCGGGTCGAGCAGCTTTTCTATGTGGCGAGTACGGGTGAGTTGAAACATCTGCGTTCGGTGCCGCGCGGCGAGCGGGAGCAGGCGTGGCGCGAGTTCTGGAAGAATGAGCCTGCGCCGATTAGAGGACGATTCGTGAGCGAGGAGGAGTACTTCGAGCGGATTGACTACGCGCAGGAGCACTTTGCACACGGCGAGCGGGGGTACCAAAGCGACCGTGGCCATGTCTACGTCCTCTACGGGGCGCCGGATCAGGTTGAGTCGCGGCCCTTTGATATCGACTCACCGGCATACGAGATTTGGTACTACTACCAGATAAACAAGGAGTTCGATTTTGTCGACCGGTTCGGGGCGGGAGGGTACGTCTTGCAGAACCGTGAGGAGCTTTGAAAATGGCGATTGGCGAGTGGCGATTGGCGAATAGCGATCGGCAGTCTGGGTGGAGGCGGCAGTGAGCGTGTGTCTCGCGTTGCTCGTGGCCCTGACCGGGGCGCTGGATTTCAGCGTTGAATGGTCGGCGTTCCGGGCCGGAGCAGATTCCAGCCGGGTCGAGTTTTTCTATGCGATACCCTACGACCAGTTGCTCTACACCCAGACCGACAGCGGTCTTTTGGCCGGGTTCAGCGTTCGGTTGGAGCTCGCCGGGCTGGACAACAGTTTCCGCCAGGAAGGTACGATTCTCAAGCGGGCGAGGATTGGGAGTTTCCAGGAGGCGTTCGCGGCGCAGCGCAACTTCGTGGACGGGTTCAGCGTGACCGCGCCGCCGGGCAGGTACCGGTTGAAGATTGCCGTTGCCGAGACGAGCTCGGCCGGCCAGACCGAGGGAATCCGCGAGGACACCCTCGTACTCGAGGGTTTCAAGGACGGCCTCGTGCTGAGTTCGCTACAGGTTGGTTCGACCGCTTTGACCGACACGGTCACCGGCGCGGTGTCGGTGATACCTAATCCAACGCACCGGTTTCCGGACAAGGGGCTGGAAGCGCTGTACGTCTATTATGAGGGCTACAATCTGAGCCCGGACAGTGCAGTCTACCGGGTGAGGGTCGCAATCGTCCGCAGCCGGGGCGGCAAGCCGGACACCGTCGTGCAGACTCCGCCGCTGGCGAGGCCGAAGCAGGGCACGAGAGTGGCCTACGCGATGGGGGTCAGTGTGGCCGGGGTAGAGCCGGGAGCTTACACGCTCGGCCTGGAGTTGACCGATGTGGCGGCGAAGCGGTCGGTGACCGCGGGCCGAGACTTCGTGCTCGGCTCGACTGCGCCGGAAGTGGCCATCGTGATTCCGGGTCTGGACGGCCTGAGTCCGCTTGAGCGCAAGTACTATGACCAGATTCAGTATCTGGCGACTCCGAACCAGGTTGCCTACTACAAGGCGCTGTCGGATTCGGGGAAGCTCGCGTACCTGGCGAAGTTCTGGGGCGTGCGCAACCTGGCCGAGTTCAGTCGGCGGATGGAAGCGGCAGACGGGAAGTACGGGCAGCTGAAGGCGGCGGGCTACAACACGGACCGGGGAAGGATCTACGTGAAGTACGGCGAGCCGGACGCGGTCGAGCAGAAGGTGATTGAGACCGAAACCCGGCCGCGCGAGTACTGGCACTACTACAACACCGGAGACGTGTTCGTGTTCATCGACCTTCGCGGTGACGGCAACTACCGGCTGGCCTGGACCAATGCCAAAGAAGAGCCGACGACGGGGTTCGAATCGTACCTGACGATCGAGGAACAGGACCAGTTCAAGTAGACGTCTGACATGGCAGTTGTACTGGTCGAGATGCATCCATTCAAGTCCGAACTGTGCGACATGCGGGCCGGGCTGGCCGTCCGACCCGGGGACACGGTCGTGATCCAGGACGAGGATGGCGAGGATGTCGGCAGGGTCATCGCCTATGATGATTCGGACGAAAGCCGGAGCGTAGTACTGCGCAAGGCGACCACCGATGACCTGAGACGTCGACAGGAACTCGACGACGAGACCGGCAAAGCACTGGAGGTTTTCTGTCAGCTCAAGGATGAGTACGGGCTGGGGATGCGGGTGGTGGGCGCCCATTGGCGTCTCGACCGGAAGAAGATCAGTTTCTTCTTCGCGTCCGAGGAACGTTTCGACTTCCGGGCGCTGCACAAGGCGGTCTCGGTTGCACTGGACTCGCGGGTTTCCATCAAGCAGATCGGCGTGCGCGACCACGCGCGGCTGCTGGGCGGGCTCGGGCCATGTGGACGGGACCTGTGCTGCCGGAGTTTCGTGCGCGAGCTGAAGCCGATTGCACTGCGGATGGCGCGACAGCAGAACCTGTTCGTTGAGCCGGCCAAGATTTCCGGCTTGTGCGGCAAGCTGCTCTGCTGTCTTGCCTTCGAGGACCAGAGCTACCAGCAGTGGCTGAAGGACATGCCATCCGACGGGATTACGGTGGACACCGAGCGGGGCCCGGCCGTCGTGACCAGCCACGATGTGGTCAGGCGGCGCGTGACCGTGCGCTACGAGGATGGGACCGAGCAGTCGGTCGCGCTGGAGGAATTGGTGCCGGTACGAGACCCGGGGCACTCAAGATGAGACGAACCGGCAGAAGACCGGACTGGCTTGCCCAGGTAGCGGCGCGCGAGCGTGTACGCCCGGAGTTGCTGGAGAAGCGTTTCTCCGAGGGCAAGGTCGCGGTCCTCTGTTCGAGGCATAGGCACATCACGCCACTCGCGGTTGGCAAGGGTATGACCGTCAAGGTTAATGCCAATATCGGCACGTCTCCGGACGCGAGCGACCTGGCGAACGAGTTGGCCAAGCTGAAGGCCGCGGTTACGGCCGGCGCGGATACGGTGATGGACCTGTCGGTGGGCGGGGACGTCGATGAGGTGCGCGCGGCCGTGATCGCGGAGTCCCCGATTCCGGTCGGTACGGTGCCCGTGTATCAGACCGCCCTGGACGCCCGCCGCAAGGGAAAGTCCTTCATCGAGGCCAGCGCCCGGGAGATACTCGCAGGCGTCGAGAAGCACCTGCGCGATGGGGTAGACTTCATCACAGTCCATTGTGGCATCACCCGGAAGAACGTTGAAGTGCTGACCGAGGCCCGTCGGGTGTGCGGAGTCGTCAGCCGCGGCGGCTCGATGACCATCGAGTGGATGCGGCGCAACCGCAAAGAGAACCCGCTCTACGAACATTATGACGAACTGCTGGCCATGGCCCGCGACCATGGAGCCGCGCTCTCCATCGGCGACGGGCTGCGTCCCGGTGCACTGGCTGACGCAACCGATGCCGCCCAGGTGGCAGAGCTTCTGACCATCGGCGAGTTGGTGGCGCGCGCACGGGCAGCCGGCGTGCAGGCGATGGTCGAGGGGCCAGGTCACGTCCCGCTTGACCAGATTGAGGCCAACGTGAAACTGGAGAAGACGGTGTGCGACGGGGCGCCTTTCTATCTGCTCGGGCCGCTGGTGACTGACGTCGGCTGCGGCTACGACCACATCACCGGCGCCATCGGCGGTGCTCTGGCGGCCTGGCACGGTGCGGACTTCTTGTGTTACGTGACGCCCTCCGAGCATCTCGGACTGCCGGCAGTCGAGGACGTCCGGCAGGGCGTGATCGCGTCGAGGATCGCAGCCCACGCCGCGGATGTGGCGCGCCATCACCCTGGCGCGGTCGCCTGGGACCTTAAGGTCTCCCGGGCAAGGGCGGCGTTGGACTGGAAGGCGATGATTGCCGGCTGCG
>CAZSUX010000129.1:0-7968 GCA_964610135.1 uncultured bacterium
TGGTCCATATCTCCCAGCTCGGGCCGGAGCGGTACAACCGGGTCGAGGACGCGGTACACGAGGGCGACAAGGTATGGGTTAAGGTCGTGGAGATTGACGATATGGGTCGCGTGAACCTGTCGCGGCGTAAGGCGATGGAAGAGCGCGGCGAAATCCCGCCGTCCGACGACACCGGTATCGCCTCGCGGCCACCGCGGCGCGGCGGGCCGCCGTTCCGCGGCCGTGACGACCGGCGCGACCGGCGACCGAGGCGCTGAACTAGATAGGCTGAGAACGGACAGGGGTCGAGCCGCATCGGCGCTTCGGCCCCTGTCTTTCAAAGAAAGGACAAAGTTGTAAGGACGAAGGACTAAGCAATGACCCAAGGGCAAAGCACCTAGACACGTCAGGATTCGGCCTTTGGACTTTCCCCTTGCTTTGTCCTTTGTACTTTGTCCTTCGTCCTTCGTCTTTGGTACTTCTCCATGCTACAGGATAACAGCGTGACTGACGGTGTCCGCATGACAACGTTGCCTTCGGGCCTCGTTGTGATTTCCGAGCGACTGCCGCACGTCCGCTCGGTGGCGCTCGGCGTGAGTTTCCTCAACGGCGGTCGCGACGACCCGCCGGACAAGAGCGGCATCGCCCACCTGATTGAACACATGGTCTTCCGCGGAACCCCGGACAAGGATGTGATTGCCATCAACATCGCGGCCGAGTCGCACGGCGCCGAGCTGAACGCATTCACCGACAAGGAGACGACTTGTTTCTACGGCCGGTTTCCCGGCGACCAGTTCGGGCCGGTCGTCGCCTTGATGGCCGAGACAGTGAGCGGGCCCGCATTCCGGGACGAAGAGCTGGCCAAGGAGAAGGAAGTCGTCTCCGAGGAAATCCGCACCAGCCAGGAAGACCCGGACTCGCTGGCGATGAACCTGTTGTTTCGCGCGCTGTACGGCGACCACGGGATGGGCCGGCAAATTGTCGGCACGCTCGACTCGGTCACGAGCCTCTCCGACGCGGACCTGCGTACCTTCTATTCGAATTTCTACGGCCCCGGTTGCGGCGTGGCGGTGGCAGTCGGCGACGTCGAGCACGAGCAACTGGCCGAGGCCCTGGCGTCGCTGCTCGAGGGCCGGGAAGCATGCCGGCCATCCAAGCGTACGACCGCTGACAGCCAGCCGCCGCGGGTGCTGGCCGCAACGAGGAACGAGCTCTCCCAGGTCTACGTCTGCCTGGCCAAGCCGGCCCTCCGCTATTCGGACCCACGGCGGCACGCGCTGGCGGTGATGAACATGGCGCTCGGTGGCGGGGTTTCGTCAAGGCTGTTTCAGCGCTTGCGCGAGCAGGAAGCTCTGGTATATTCGGTGGGCAGTTTCGCCGAGCAATACTCGGATTCCGGGCTGCTCGGCGTCTACCTCGTCACCGACCACCGGAAGCTGGCGCGGTGCGTGGCCGTGCTGCGCGAGGAACTGGCGCGGCTGCGCCGTGACCGGCTGGGCGACGAGGAGTTCGAGCGGGCGCGGAACATGACTAAGAGCTCGGTGCTGCTGGCCCTGGAGAGCCCGAGCATGCGGATGATGCGCCTCGCCCGGGCCTGGCAGCTCCTGGGCCGGATCGTGTCGGTGGACGAGACCGTCGAGGCGTACAACCGGCTGACGCGCCATGACGTGGAGCAGCTGCTGGACGAACTGCTGGCCGGGGATTTTGAATACTGCGGCGCGGTCGGGCCGCTGTCGGAAGACGCCGTTCGTCAGACGCTTGACGCATAACGCGGCGGGCGTCGAGCGTGGAGCGTCAAGCGTAGAGCGTAAGCGAGAGGAGTCGCAATGAGCGAAGTCAGGCTTTCCAGTCGCGCGGTCGAGATGCCGGCCTCCCCGATTCGGAGGCTGGTTCCTTATGCGGACCGGGCCAGGGCGCGCGGCATCAAGGTCTATCATTTGAACATCGGCCAGCCGGACATCGAGACGCCGGCAGAGATGATGGACGGCTATCGCCACGTTGATATCAAGGTGCTTTCCTACGGGCCGTCGCAGGGCCTGAAGGAGTACGTCGACGCGCTGGTCGATTACTACCGCCGAGTTGGGATCGCGGTGCGGCCGGAAGACGTGCTGGTTACGACCGGCGGCAGTGAGGCGATCTCGTTCGCGCTGGACGCGGCGGCCGACGCCGGGGATGAGGTCATCGTGCCCGAACCGTTCTACACCAACTACGCCGGTTTCGCTGCGACCGCGTGCGTCAAGCTCGTGCCGGTGACCTGCCTGGCCGAAACCGGGTTTGCCCTGCCACCGAAGGAGGAGTTCGAGCGGGTCATGACGAGCCGGACCCGGGCAATCATCTTCTCAAACCCGGGCAACCCGACCGGTGCAGTGTACACGCGGCCGGAGTTGGAGATGCTTGCGGGTCTGTGTCTCGATCACGGCCTCTACCTAATTGGCGACGAGGCGTACCGGGAGTTCATCTACGACGACGACACCGAGCATGTGAGCGTCCTGAACCTGGTGGGCATCGAGGACCGGGCGGTACTGGTCGACAGTGTCTCCAAACGCTACAGCGCCTGCGGTGCGCGGGTCGGCTGCCTCATCAGCCGCAACGCCAAGCTGGTGGCCGCGGCCCTGAAGTTCGGCCAGGCCCGGCTCTGCCCGCCGACCGTTGACCAGCTCGCGGCAATGGCGGCGGTGAACGTACCCGACAGCTACTTCAGGGAGGTCAGGCGCGAGTATCAGTGCCGGAGAGACGTGGTGTGCGCGGCGATCGCCAAGATACCGGGCGCGCTCTGCGTGAAACCGCGGGGCGCTTTCTACGTCGTCGCCAAGCTGCCGATTCGCGACGGCGAGGAGTTCGCTACGTTCATGCTCGATGAGTTCCAGCTTGACGGGGAAACCGTGATGGTGGCGCCCGCCGACGGGTTCTACGCGACTCCGGGCAAGGGCAAGGATGAGGTCCGGATTGCCTACGTGCTCAACTGCCTCGACCTCGACCGGGCGATGAAGATACTGACCGCGGGCATCGAGGTGTACAACGACGAGAAAAGGACGAAGTAGCAAGGACAAATGACAAATCAATGAGGAAAGGGTGAAGCAGTGGGGATGAGTGACTTCGTGCTTCGTCCTTCGCACTTGTTTTGTCCTTTGTCCTTTGTTCTTGGTACTTTCTTCATGGAGCTTGCTCCATGAAGATCTGCATGGTCACCGACAACTACTACCCGTACATCGGGGGAATTGCCGAGCATGTCTATTTTCTGGCGGTTGAGCTGCGCAAACGGGGACACGTCGTGAAGGTGCTGACTGCACGGATCGGCGGCCGGATGATGGAGTGTACGGCTGAGATGCCTGGCGAGGAGCACGTGAAGCGCATCGGCGATGGCTGGGTGATCCGGTCGAACAAGTCCTTTGCGCGGGTGTCGGTTGCGTGGCGACCGACTGCCCAGATTCGGAAGTACTTCAACCAGGAGCGTTTCGACGTCGTTCATGTCCACGGCTCGCTGGCGCCGACCCTGCCGATGGCCGCGATCCAGGCCTCGCGCACCCTGAACGTCGTTACCTTTCACGCCGGCCATGACCAGAGCCTGGGGTACGCGCTGTTCCGGTCCGAACTCAGGCCCTACTTCAATGCGGTTCAGGGGCTGATTGCCGTGTCCGAGACAGCGCGGATATCCTGCGCCAAGTACTTCCCCGGGCCCTACCGGATTATCCCGAACGGGATTGACCTGACTTTCTTCCGGCCCGACGCCGGCCGTGTGCCCGGCACCGAGGACGGTCGACCGCGTATCCTGTTCGTCGGCCGGTTCGAACCCCGAAAGGGTCTCAAGCACCTGCTGACGGCAATGCCCGAAATCGTCAAGCACGTCCCGAACGTCGAACTGGTCGTGGTCGGCACCGGTCTGCTCGGGTATTCCTACAAGTCATACCTGAGCCCGGAGGTACAGCAGCATGTGCGCTGGGCCGGGCTGGTTCAGAACGAGGAACGGCCGAAGTACTATGCCAGTTGCGACGTGTACTGCTCGCCGGCGACCGGGCAGGAGAGCTTCGGCATCGTCTTGCTTGAGGCGATGGCAACCGGCAAGCCGGTGGTGGCATCCGACATCGACGGCTATCGCTCGGTGATGACCGACAACCAGGAGGGCCTGATGGTCCCGCCCTGCGACCCGCCGGCCCTGGCTCAGGCCATCGTGAGAATACTGCTTGACCGTGAGGCGGCGCGCCGGTTCGCCGCGAACGGACTTGCGCGTGCGCAGCAATTCTCCTGGCCGAAGCTTGCCGAGCGGGTCGAGGCCTACTACGAAGAACTGGCCCGTGAGTATCCGGTCCCGAAGTACGGCCGGAAGCGAGGCTGAGTTGGCAAAGGGAGAGCAGGGTCCTCAGCCGACTCCGCCCGACGATCTGCTCGAGCAGCGGGGAGAGGTTCTGTACGCCGAATCGGAGATCGCCGAGACAGTTGCAGCCGCGGCCCGCACCAAGGGGAAGAACCAGCTCTGGTCGGTCCTGAAGAACGGCTCGTTCCAGATTTTCTCTTGGTCGCAGGCCGTGTCGCTCTTCGGGGACAAGCTCGACTACATGGCGCTGCTGGCGATGATCGCCTTCTATGCGGCCAAGTACGGATGGCAGAGCTCTCGGGCGATTTCCTATCTATCGGTCATCGTGGCGATGCCGGTGGTGCTCTTCGGGCCACTCGCCGGTATCCTCGTCGACCGCTGGGACCGGCGCAAGGTAATGGTCGTGTGCGACTCGGCGCGGACTGTGCTCGTTCTCTCGATACCGCTGGTCGCGCTCGCGACTTCCAACCTCATCCTGATTTACGCCGTGGCGTTCCTGGTGTTCCTGTTCGGGCTTTTCTTCAATACCGCCCGGATGTCGATAATACCGAACCTCGTGGGTTCGGACCACCTGCTCGGCGCAAACTCGTTCATGAGTTTCGTCGGCCGGGTAGCGACTTTCCTGGGTATGTTCCTTGGCGGGCTGATTGTGGATTGGAAGTGGTGGTCGCACCTAGGCATCAACCCGGCGTGGACTGCCGGATTCTACATCGACGCCCTCACGTACTTCGTGTCGGTCATCGCACTGCTAGTGATATTCAAGCGAATGGGGCAAACGCGGCAGCAGGGCGGCCATAGCCGGCGGGACGCTCCCGAGGTCAAGCTCTTCCTCACCCAGCAGGCGCGGATGGTGCACGAAGTCAAGGAGGCGTTCCACCTGGTCCGCGGGCAGCCATCGGTGCTCTTCGTCTATTGCTCCGTGTTCATGATGGTCATCCTCGGAGCTGCGGTCTTCGTGCTCTATATCCCGATTATCCAGGGGGCGAAGGAGCTCGGCAGTGGGCTCGGGCTCGGCACGCACGGAGTCGGGTACGTCGGGGCAATCGGTTCGGTCGGGCTGGTGCTCTCGTCGATGGGCTACGGTCTGCTCGGACACAAGCTGAAGAAGCATACCGTGATGCTCACCTCGTTCCTCGTGCTCGGGCTCGTTGGCGCGGGGCTGGCGGTCTCCAAGTCCTTCGCGCCGGTCGCACCCCTCGTATTCATCGCGGGCCTGGCGTTGTCCCCGGTCTACATCGGCATGGATACGCTGCTGCACGAGTCGGTGCCCGAAGCGGCCCGGGGCCGGATATTCTCGACCCGCGACTGGCTGCTGCACCTGGCCTTTGCCGTGTCCGCTCTCGTCATCGGACAACTGACCAACTTCGCATCCACCCGTCGGCTCCTGTTCGGGGTCAGCCTGCTCATCGCCGCCATGAGCGTAGTCGGGTTCTTTCTAGTGCGCGGCAAGAAAGTGGGGTAGAAGATGACTGATTCCCGTATCTTGAAGATGGCGCAGACGATTGCGCAATACAGCGTCAGCCTGAAGCCCGGCGACAAGTTCCTCATCCTCGCGTCGGTGCCCGGCCTGCCGCTGGCCCGCGAAGTCTACCGCGAGTCCCTGGCGCTCGGCGCGTTTCCGGCTGTCCGGACTCTGCATCCGGAGATGGACGAGCTGCTCTATCGGTACGGAACCGACGACCAGGTGAAGTTCGTGCCGGAGTACGACAAGCAGGAGCTGGAGAGCCTGAACGCGAGGCTGGTGATTCGCGGCGACGAGAACGTTATGACCATGGCCGGAATCGACCCCTCGCGCCTGACACTGGGTCGCCAGGCGCGGCGGCCGCTGCTTGAGCGGATGATGGCGCGCAAAGCGGTCGGGGAGTTGAAGAACTGCCTGACCCAGTACCCGACCAATGCCAGCGCCCAGGAAGCCGGCATGTCGCTCGCTGACTACGAGGAATTCGTGTTTCGGGCCTGCTTCGCCGACCGGCCCGACCCGATTGCGGCCTGGTGCGAGCTGTCCCTGCAGCAGCAGACGTACGTGGACTTCCTCAATAGAGTGAAGACGCTCAAGGTCGAGGGGCCAGACACCGACCTTACCCTGTCGGTCGACGGCCGCAAGTGGGCGAACTCGGACGGAAAGGCCAATTTCCCTTCGGGCGAGGTCTTCACCAGCCCGGTCGAGGATTCGGTCGATGGCCGGGTTCGGTTCGACGTTCCAACCCTATTCTCAGGTCAACCGGTCGAGAACATCGAGCTCGAGTTCAAGGCGGGCAAAGTCGTTGGGGCCCGGGCCGAGCGGGGCGACAAGATGCTGCAGTCCGCGCTCGAAACCGACGCCGGCTCGCGGACCCTCGGGGAGTTCGCGTTCGGCCTGAACTACGGCATCACCCGGGCGACGAAGAACATCCTGTTCGACGAGAAGATGGGCGGCACCATCCACATGGCGGTCGGTGCCGGCTACCCGGAGACAGGAAGCACGAACCGGTCGGCGATTCACTGGGACATGATCAAGGACATGAAGCAGGGTAGAGTCTACGCGGATGGGAAGCTCGTGTACGAGAACGCGAGATTCACGGTCTAGAAGACAGTGACGACTTCCTGGTTCCTGGCTGCTAGTCAACGTTGATAGAGAGAAGAGACAAAATGGAAAGGGGAAATGTCGAAGTCGGACTTCGGACTTTCCCCTTGGTCATTGGTTGTTTATCCTGGAGGTGAGTTGTGGCTGATTCAAGAGTCGAGAAGCTGGCAAAGGTCTTGGTTAACTACAGTATACACGTCAAGAAGGGCGACTGGGTGAGAATCGAGGGAACGACGGTTGCACAGGAGCTGATGCGGGCTGCGTTCATCGAGATATTGAAGGCAGGCGGCAACCCGACGCCGAGAGTCGGCCTGCCGCGAAACGGCCACGACTTCTTCACGCATGCTTCGTCGGACCAGCTCCGGTTCATCGCGCCGACCGCGTCGATTGAGGTTGACCGGCTCGATGCCAGCCTCTCTATTTGGGCCGGCTGGAACTCGAAGGAGCTTTCCGGTGTGGATCCGAAGAAGATGGCTATCGCTCAGGCTGCACGCAAGGAGTGGTTCGCACGATTCCTGAAGCGGATCGGGTCGGGCAGCTTGAAGTGGTGCGGGACGCTGTTCCCGAACGATTCTTCGGCCCAGGATGCGGAGATGTCTCTGTCCGAGTACGAGGACTTCGTGTACCGGGCAGGGAAGCTGGACCAGAAGGACCCGGTCGCCGAATGGCGGAAGGTATCCCGGACCCAGGCCAGATACGTACGATTCCTCAACACGCTGAAGACGATCCGGATTGTCGGGCCGGATACCGACCTGTCGTTCAACGTTGCAGGTCGCAAGTGGATAAACTGCGACGGGCACGAGAACTTCCCGGATGGCGAGATCTTCACCGGCCCGGTTGAGAACTCGGCCGAAGGACGGATCCGCTATACCTTCCCGGCGGTTCATGGCGGCCGCGAGGTCGAGAACGTACGGCTGACCTTCAAGAAGGGTAAGGTCGTCGAAGCCCGGGCGGACAAGGGCGAGAAGTACCTCAACGCCATGCTCGACTCCGACCCAGGCGCACGCTTCGTCGGAGAGCTTGCGTTCGGCACCAACTACTCAATCAAGCGGTTCACCAAGAACACGCTCTTCGACGAGAAGATCGGCGGGACGATGCACATCGCGGTCGGCGC
>CAZSUX010000130.1:0-7813 GCA_964610135.1 uncultured bacterium
GGGTCGTGCTTGAACTTGACTTCGGCGTGACGAAGAAGAGCTACATGGTGACCTCGCTTGGCCCGGGTCACATGTTCGGCTACTCCGGCCTGGTCGGCAACCCGCGCTACACCGCGGGCAGCAGGGCGATGACGAACTGCACCTTTCTGGAGTTTGACGTTGCGAAACTGGAGAAGGCATTCGAGGAAGACCTGCGACTGGGCTACGTGGTGATGAGGATGGTGGCCCAGACCATCGCGTCGCGACTGCGGGCCATGCAGCTTCAACTCGCCCAGCAGTACGCGCTGAGCCAGGCCGAGCAGTCCCCGCACTGAACTCCCCCGGAACGACCGCGGGCCCGGCGTAATGAAGGCGGGGCACGGAATTCCGCGCCCCGACTGGTTTGGCCTGACCTCTGCTAGAGGGGTTCTTCGGCCGCGGCGATTTTTGCGTCCATGCTGCCGAACTTGTCACGCCGGTCGTCGATCTTTACGGTGGTGACGATTCGGTTGCAGCCCATTTTCGCCAGTTCGTCGTGCACGGCCCTAAGGGTGGAGAAAATTTCGTCCCATTCACCCTGCACGCAGGTACCCATCGAGTTGATCTGGTAGTCGAGGTCGGTCTCCTCAATCAGCTTGACGGCGGCCTTGATGTACGAGCCCACGCTCGTTTCGCCGGTGCCGACTGGCACCACGCTCACTTCGACGATCATCGGAACCTCCTACATGAACCGCTCGAAGCGGTCTTTGCCGGCCTTGCAGACCGGGCACTTGCCCGGCGGCTCAGGCCGTGCACACAAGTATCCACAGACCTTGCAGCGCCATACCGGGAGAGGAAGGGAGGAGGGAGAAAGTGAGGAGGGAGGAGCCGATTCGGAGTAGCCGTCGCGCATGAACTTGGCCGGCCGGCGTTCCGGTATGGAGCCGTGCTTCTTCTTGCCCGAAATCCAGTCATCGCTGACGTACAGGGCGCAGTAGCATGCGCCGGATTCCTCGACGTCCGAATCGCGGTAGTAGCAGGGGCAGATGACGTCGAGGTCCTTGTTCTTCTCACCAAACGCGAGCCGGCAGGGACAGCACCAGTAGCCGTAGCGCTTCTCGTTCTCGAGCAGGCCCTGAATGAGCCGCAGCGCGAAGTTCCTGTCCGGGTTGAGGTGATACCCTGCTTCCTCGGCTTCCTTCTTCAGGCGTTCGTAGGTCTTGAGTACCTCGTCGGAGAAGCGTTCTTCCGCGCTCATAGCTCGAGCAGCTCCCGGATGCGGTCCTCGTCAAAGCCGGTCACGACCTCGGCGTCCACTTGGACGGTCGGGAAAGAACCGCGGGGGTTGAGTTCGCGTACCTTGGCGGACGCTTCCGTGCGTTCCTCGCCCTGGCACTGGTCCACGTCGATGTACTCGTACTGAACCTGGTTGGCGTCCAGCAGTTCCTTGGTCTTGCGGCACCAGCCGCAGGTCGAGAGCGCGTAGAGGGACACGCGGTGCTTGGCATTCCGGCCGGGGACGTGGGTGAACTTCATGAGCGCTTCCTTCCTTCTCCGGCCGGGTGACCGGAGCATTGCGGACACTCCTTCGAACCCTTGGGCAGCGGCTTGCCGCAGTCCGGGCAGTAGTCGATCTTCACGCTGCAGGGCACACAAGCTACTCCGGGTGGCGCGATCGGCTCGTCGCAGTAGGGGCAGCGGCAGGGCTTCTTCGTGCTCATCCGGCCTCCTTCTCTTTGGCAATGTAGTTCTCAATCGCCCGGTGGAGCGCGTCCGCGCCGAGGTTGGAGCAGTGGAGCTTGTTTGGGGGAAGGCCGCCGAGCTCCTTGGCGACGTCGGCGTTGGATATCTTCATCGCCTCATCGACCGTCTTGCCCTTGGCCATCTCGCTGACCATCGAGGATACGGCGATTGCTGCGCCGCAGCCGAAGGTCTTGAACTTCACGTCGGCCAGTCGACCATCTTTGATGGTGACATAGAACGTCATCATGTCACCGCAGACCGGGTTGCCGATCTCGCCCACGCCGTCGGCGTTCTCGATCTCGCCCACATTGCGCGGGTTGCGGAAGTGCTCCATTACTTTCTCAGAGTACATTGATTCTCCAATAGGTCGTATAGGTCATATTGGTCCTATTCTCCGGCGTTCTCGTGCTCCTCGTACTCATCGCCCGGCTTCACTGCGTAGGGGTCCTCGCCCCTCTGGAACTTTGCGTACAGCGGTGACATCTGCCGCAGTCGCTGCACAATCGGCGGCAGCTTGTCGAGAAAATGGGTTACGTCGGCGTCGGTCGAGTCCTTGCCCAGGGTCAGAACCAGCGACGACTGGGCCTTGGTGTGGGGCAGGCCCATCGCCAGCAGCACGTGCGATGCCTTCAGGGTCTTGGCCGAGCAGGATGAACCGGACGCCGCGGCGATGCCTTCGTCATCAAGGAACAGGAGCATCGATTCGCCTTCGACGAACTCGACCACCACGCTGACGTGGCCGGGCAGGCGGTTCGACATCGGGCCGGTGAAGATCACGTGGTCAAGCCTCTCCGGCAGTTCCTTGAAGATGCGCTGCGCCAGCCTCGTCATCGTCTCCGACCATTCGGAGAGCCGTGCCTCGGTCACCGCGGCGGCGGCGCCGAACCCGACGATCGCGGCGACGTCTTCGGTGCCGGCGCGGCGGTTCCTCTCCTGGAAACCACCCTCGACCAGCGACTGGATGCGGGTACCGCGTTTCAGGTAGAGCGCAGCCGCGCCTTTCGGGCCGTAAACCGACATGGCCGGGAACGCATAGGCATCAACGTCCAGTCCGGTTACGTCCACCGGAATCCGGCCGACCGCGGCAGTGCCGTCGGAATGGAACGGTATCCGGTACCGGTGCGCGACCGCAGCCAGTTCCTTGATGTTCTGGATCGTCCCGACCTCGTAGTTTGCGTGCATTACCGATACGAGGACCGTTTCCGTCTTGATGGCGGCTGCCAGTTTGTCCGGGTCGACCATCCCCTCGGAATCAACCGGCACGAGGGTGTACTCAAATCCAAGTGTGCAGAGCGACTTCAGCGGCTCGAGCACCGACACGTGCTCGATCGCGGAGACAACGATGTGGGTGCCCTTGTCCCTGTGTGGTAACGAAAGACCCTTGATGGCAAGGTTGTTCGACTCGGAAGCCGATGCAGTGAAGACGATATCGTCGGGCCGGGACTTGATGAGCCCGGCGACCTGAACGCGGGCGGCTTCGATTGCCTCCTTAGGCTTGTTCCCGAAATGGTGCAGGCTGGCTGGGTTCCCGAACTCCTCAGTCAGAAAGGGTAGCATCGCCTCCCGCGCTTCGTGCAAGAGCGGCGCGGCAGCGGCATGGTCGAAATACACAGAAGGCATAATAGTTAGACGGCCTTGGCGTTGAGCCGGGTTCCTCTCCTTTGGCGTCGCATCGTCCTAAGTCTAGAATCGGGTTTGGCCAAGTCAAATCAGAATTACCGGAGGCTATCATCACGGCGCGTCAAGGTACACCGGATTTCGCGGGAGGAAGCGATGGTCGAGGAACAGGCGGACGCCCTGCGTGACGTTGATTCTGAACCGAAGCCTCACCGTACCACGTTGAGGTTAACCACTGTTGCATAACATGCTGGCAATTGGCAAGATATGCATCTTCATACATATGTCAGTATGAAGCCTATTGACAAGTGGAGAGACTCTCTCTATTCTTACGCCATGGACTCGCTGGAACTGCTGAAGGCGCTCGGGCTCTCGACCTACGAGGCGGAGGTTTACCGCGCTCTACTCAAGGTGGACAAGGCCAAAGTCCAGGACTTGGCCCGGGTTGTTGCCGTGCCGAGGCCCCAGATATACGTGGCGCTTGGCGCGCTGTTGGAGAAGGGGTTGTGCCGGGAAATACGGGGCAAGGTGACTTTCTACGCCGCGGTCGCTCCCGCCACGGCATTCCGCAGCACCCTTCGCCAAGAGGAGGAGATGCTCAAGGCCAAGGCCGAAGGGATACGCGCCCTCGACGAGGAGCACCATCGGTTGGAGCCTGAGAGCGTTCCCCCTAACTTCGTGCAGGTCCTTAGGGGCCGCCAGATCCGACATACAATCGATGAGCTTACCGCCGCCACAACGCAGGAGCTGTTCATCTCCCTCAAGTACGTGAAGGAGCAGACTCCCAAGTCCATTGCCGGCGCGGTCAAGGCCGAGACGGCGATGCTCGAGCGCGGAATCAACGTGCGGTGTCTGTACGAGCATGCTGCTCTTCAGCACGACGAGGTCCGGCAGGCCCTCAGGCAACTGACCGAGAAGGGAGAAGAGGCGCAGGTGATTGAGTCGGTGCCGATGGACCTGATGGTATTCGACCGGCGTGCCGCGCTTTTCTCACTTGCCGAGGAGCGCGGCGGAGCTACCGTCTTCGTGTTTGCGCATCCCAGCCTGGTTGAGTCGATGCGGCTCAGCTTCGACCGACTGTGGGAGCAGGGCACGGATGTCAAAGAGAGCCTGGCCAAGAAAGTGGAAGCAGGCCAGCGAGATGTCGGCTCAAGCAGTCTCAGCAAGAGGAGGAGTCTTCATACTGAGACCTAGATAGGTTCGTTGGGATTAGAGGCGCAAGGGAGGAAAGATGAAACAGCTCAGTATCCTGGCCGCGGCGTTGGCAATCGCCGCGGGCCAGACCTACATCGGGCGCGTGGACACCATCGGTGGCACTACCTATGACTGGTGGAGCAGTGCTCAGGCCGTCAAGAATCTGGCCAGTTCGCCCGGGTTCGGCATGCACGCAGTGTGGATGTACTCGAGTTCGACCTCCGGCTCGAGCTTCCCGGACCGGAACATGCGCTACAACTACTGCGGGTACGCCACTCGGCAATGGAGTTGGACAGCCCCCGACTACATGGGGTCGGGTGAGAATGTCTTCATGGCGAGGTCAGGCTACGGGAATGTCGACCCTGACCCAACCACAGGCTGTGCGGTCGTGAGCGGTCATACGGCGGACACGACCATCCGTCCGACTGTGGCAAGAGACGTTGAACCAGGAGCTGGCGTCTTCGAGTATGCCGATGGGCCCGGTGCTCAGTGGCCACGCATCGCGACCGGGCAGAATGGGACAATCAGTATACTGATGATAAGCGCGGCATACGCCATGTCGTATAGCCGGATTGCGGCGGGCAACTGGCCGACCTTCGATACGTTGCGGCAGGTCGACCCGAGCGGGGGATTTCCCACCCATGCTGCGGCCGCATCCAAGATATCGGGCAAAGTGTGCATCATATGGGAGATGAGCACCGACATGCCGGAGGACGGTTACGTGCAGACCTCAAGTGACAACGGCGAGACGTGGACGAGTTCCCAGCAGTTCCTGCCGCCCGATGCCTTTGGTGGCGACACGGTCACATCATTCAGCATCACCTCGCTCTATCCGTGGTATGACTATGAGGACCGGCTGCACATTGTAGCCAACGTATCGCCGATGGTAGGCGACACTATATTCACCACGCCGTCGCAGATATGGCACTGGTGCGAGGACAACCAGCCGGAGTGGAGCCGTATCCACATCGCTATCTGTCGGCCCGAGAACATGCAGGCCAGTGTCGGGTACAACTCGACGTACGCGTGTCGACCGAGCATTGGCGAGAGTGACAATGGTCGGTTGTACGTGGCATGGGAGCAGTTCGATTCGTCAAACGTCGAGCCGACGACGAGCCGGCTCCGGGCAGGCATTTGGGTTTCAGGCTCTTCGGACAACGGTCTTACCTGGACGCCGGGCATGCCTGTGACCGAGCGGAACACATCTTCGCACCGTTTCCCCAGCGTCGTCGACCGAATGATTCCAAGCGGCCCGTCCGAGGACACTGTCTGCGTGCTGTACCTGATGGACCAGGTTGCCGGGTTCTTCGTGCAGAACGAAGGCCCGGCCACGCCCAATCCCGTCATCTGTCAGTTCATCCCGAGCACGCTGGTAGGAGTCAAGGAGAGGTCCAAGCCGCAAGCCTCTTGCCTCAAGCCAGTGGCTACCATCGTGCGCGGGGTGCTGAATCTGGGAGTAGACAGTAGACAGTATTCAGGATACAGGGGAGAACTGCTGGACGCGGCGGGAAGGAAGGTTATTGACCTGCGCTCCGGCGCGAACGACGTGCGGACGCTTGCTCCGGGTGTCTACTTCATACGGGCCGCAAGCCGTAAGCCGTCAGCCGTAAGCTGTTCTAAGGTTCTGGTCATGAGATAAGGAGGAATCATGGGACGGTTTCTCATCTTGGCCGCGGCGCTGGCAATCGCCGCAGGCCAGACCTACATCGGTCGGGTGGATACCATCGGCGGCACCACGCATGACTGGTGGGCCAGTGCGAACGTGCACAGGTCAATCGTCAACTCACCGCAATCCGGCATTCACGCAGTCTGGATGTACTCGTCTGACATGTCGAACACGACGTTCCCGGACCGGAACATGCGATACCACTTCTACGATTACTCGACTCGGCAGTGGAACTGGCCTGACCCTGATTACATGCAGAGTGGCGTGAACGTGTTCGCCGAGCGTACGGGTTATGGCGTCATTGACGCCGACTCAGCCGGCAAGGCTGCCATTGCTGCCCACGACGGTTCCGGGCTGGTCATCGCCCGAGACGCTGCATCGGGTGCGGGCATCTTCAGCTATTCCGGCACCCTACCGGGCTACTACTGGCCGGACATGGTCATCGGCGACGATGGGACATATCATGTTGCCATGTCCACGCTGGACTACGTGTTGTCATACGGTCGCATCAGGCCGGGGCACGGTTGGGACTCCATTCGCCCCTTGGACTCGACCGCTTTCCCGGCATACGCGATTGCCTCGGGCAAGACCGCGCCGAGTGTCTGCGTGGTCTGGAGTGTCAACACGAGCGCGTTCTTCATGCTTTCCGAGAATCGGGGGGATACCTGGAGCGCCAAGGTCGAGCTTGACCCGCCGCCCGCGTTCGGGGGCGATACCGCTACGAGGTTCAGCATGCACGGGCTGTTCCCCTTCTTCGACTCACGGGGACGGCTGCACATTGCGGCTGCCGTCTACCCTGAAGTGCACGACACTGGCTATGTCAACTCGGCAGAGATCTGGCACTGGTGTCCGGCCAATCAGCCGCACTGGGCCGAGATACACCGGGCCGGCTGCGCCCCCGAGCACCTTCAGGCCAGCGTTGGGTACAATGCCATCTACGCCGACCGACCGAGCATGGGCGAGGGCAACGACGGCCGGCTATTCGTGGCGTGGGAGCAGTTCGACTCGTCGAACGTCGAGCCGCAGACCGAGCGGCTCAGGGCCGGCGTGTGGATTTCGGGCTCGGCGAACAACGGCATGACGTGGGCGCCCGGCTTGCTCGTGACCGAGCGCAATACCCTCTCGCACCGGTTCCCGTGCATCATAGACCGTATGGTCGGTAGTCCATCTGAGGACACCATCTGCCTGCTGTACCTGATGGACCAGGTCGCCGGGTTCTTCATCTACAACGAAGGTCTGGCTACGGCCAATCCCGTAGTCTGCCAGTTCATACCGAGCACCTACGTAGGAATCGCGGAGAACCGCAAGCCGCAGGCCTCGAGCTTCAAGCCGAGGGCTACTATCGTGCGAGGGGTGCTCGAGCTACGAGGACTTGGGACACGGGCCGGATTGGCCGACAATCCGGTCATGTCCCGCGCCGTTCTGCTGGACGCAGCCGGACGGGAGGTCCTTGAACTTCATCCCGGTGCGAATGATGTGTCGCGCTTCGCGCCCGGCGTCTACTTCGTGGTCACCTCCTCACCTTCTTCCTCTCCCCCTGAGGGGGAGAGGGCTGGGGTGAGGGGTAGTCCGGCGTCAGGCGTAGTGCGTGATGCGTCGTGCGTGTCCAAGGTCCTCGTTGTGAGGTAGGGAGGA
>CAZSUX010000131.1:0-7789 GCA_964610135.1 uncultured bacterium
AACTAAGACCGGCTTTCGGCCCGAACTCGGAATCATCCTCGGCACCGGGCTCGGCAAGCTGGCCGAGGACGTCAAGGCAGAGACGGTCGTTCCCTACGAAGACATCCCCCATTTCCCGGTTCCGACCGTCGAAAGCCATCGCGGCCGGCTGCTGCTCGGCAGCCTGAACGGTCGCCCGGTCGCAGTCATGCAGGGGCGCTTCCACTACTACGAGGGCTACGAACCGCAGCAGATTACGCACCCGGTGCGGGTGATGAAGGAGCTGGGAGTCAGCACCCTGATCGTCTCGAACGCCTCCGGCGGCGTCAATCCGCAGTTCCGGGCCGGCGAAGTGGCAGTCATCACCGACCACATCAACCTGACCGGTCTGAACCCGTTGCGCGGGCCGAACGACGATTCACTCGGGCTCCGTTTCCCGGACATGACCGACTGCTACGACCCGGCGCTTGTCAGCCTGGCCGTTGATGTCGCACTCAAGCTCGGCGTGCGGCTCTACCCGGCGGTCTACGCGTGGGTCACCGGCCCCAACCTCGAAACCGCCGCCGAGTACCGCTACATCCGGACTATCGGCGCGGACCTCGTCGGCATGTCGACTGTGCCTGAGGTCATTGTCGCCCGGCATGCCGGGCTGCGCGTCCTCGGATTCTCCGTGATCACCGACATGGGACTGCCCGACGCCATGAAGCCGGTCGGCCTCGACGAAGTGCTGCGCATGGCAGCGAAGGCCGAACCGAACCTGACTGCCGTCGTGCACGAGGTCGTGAAACTGATATGAAGCGCCTTCGCCGGTTGGCGTTCATACTGCTCGCGCTCGCCGCTGCCGGTTGCCCGAAGCGCGCCCAACTCCCGCCGGTTCCGCAAGACGCCCAGCAGGCAATCGACGAAGCGACCGCCAACCTGGAAGCCAAACGCTACCGCCAAGCCGAGGACCAGTTCACTTTCATCATCTTCAACTTTCCGGGCTCCCGCCAGGCCTCGGACGCGCAGTACTACCTCGCCGAGACCTACTTCCGCAGCAATGACTACTTCCAGGCCCAGAACGAGTTCGACTTCTATCTCAAGAGCTTCCCCAACGGTCGCTTCCAAGAAGAAGCCACCTACAAGCTCGCGGTCTCCTACCTGCGATCGGCGCCGAGCCACGTCCGCGACCAGTCTCGAGCGCTCAAGGCCCAGGAGATTATCAACCGGTTCCTGGAAACCTATCCGGACTCACCGCTTCGACCGGAGGCCGAGAAACTGCTCGGCGACATCGCCGAGCGACTCGCGCTCCGTGAATTCGACGCGGCCCGGATCTACTACACGTCGGGCGAGTACAAGTCGGCACTCGTCTACTACAACTACGTCGACGGGACCTACCCGGCCGAACGGTGGCCCGATATCGAACGGTACCGGTTCGCGGTCAGCCTGCTGGAAACGGCAGATACCGCGAAAGCAAGAGAAGTCCTCAGCAGCCTCGTGACCGGTCCGTGCGAACCGGGAGTGAAGAGACTCGCACGCGCTGCTCTCGCCCGCACCAACTGAAGTGCCGCCCCGGCTCGGTGTGTTCGGCGGCTCATTCGACCCGATTCACCTCGGGCACGTGCTCGCAGCCGATGACGTCAGGCGCCAGTTGCGGCTGGACCGCGTGCTCTTCATACCTGCCTGCCGTCCTCCCCACAAACGCGGCCCGCTGGCTCCGTGCCGCCACCGGTTGGAAATGGCTCGGCGGGCGATTGCGGGCGAGCCCGGTTTTGAGTTGTGCCCGGTCGAGGAAAGCCGGCCCGGCCCTTCCTACACGGTTGATACGCTGGGCGCACTGCAGTCGCTCTATCCCGGCGCCGCGCTGTACCTGATTGTCGGTTCAGATCAGTACCGGGACGTGGCTTCCTGGCACCGGCCCGACCTGCTCACCCGCCTCGCCCGGGTCGTGGTAATGAGCCGGCCCGGCGTCGAACGGCCCATCCTCTTCCCGGGGCACGACCCGAAGCGAGTGCTGTTCCGGTCCATTATCCCGGTCGGAATCTCGGCCGCGGCAGTCCGGGCAAGGCTTGCCAAAGGCCGTTCTGTCCGGTATATGTTACCTGTGAGAGTCAGCGAGTACGTGAAACGGCACCGCCTGTACCAGCGCCCGACGGTCTCGGCCGCTTGAAAGCGTTGCCCCATCCGATTCAAATAGAACCGCACAAGGGCAATTGCCCGAAGGAGAACTGATGTTAGGAACCGCTTTTGCTCAGACGCCCGCCCCGGCCGCGCCCGCTGCCGGCGGCGGCATGAACTCGATTCTCGGTTTCCTGCCGATAATCCTGATATTCGCGGTGCTCTACTTCCTGATGATACTGCCCCAGCAGCGCCGGCAGAAGAAGCACACGCAGATGCTCGAACAGATCAAGCGCGGAGACCGCGTGGTCCTCGGGGCCGGTATCCACGGCATCGTGTCCAACGTGAAGGAACATACCTTCCTGGTCAAGGTCGCCGAGAATACCGAACTCGAGATCGACAAGAGCGCGGTCAGCTACAAGTTCGGCGCCGAGAAATAGCACGATGGCGAGGCCGGCCGGCAGGAACCGCCGCGTGGTTCTCTACGGTCACCCCGCGCTCAGGACGAAGTCGCGCCTCATTGAGAAACTGACACCGGAACTCGTCCAGTTCCTGCAGGACCTCAAGACGAGCATGCTCAAGCAGGACGGACTCGGCCTTGCCGCGAACCAAGTCGCGGAGACGGTTGCCGCGTTCGCCATCGACCCTCGCGGAGCCGACGTCGACGTGGAGCCGTACTGCATCATCAACCCGCAAGTGGTCGCGACCGAAGGGCTGGTCGAGGCCGAGGAGGGATGCCTGTCACTGCCCGGGCTGTTCGACTTCCTGCCCCGCCCGGAATTCGTGCGCGTCACCGGGCTCGATGAGGAGCTGCAGCCGATTACGGTCGAAGGCACCAGGCTCCTGGCCCGGGCGCTTTTGCACGAGGTCGACCACTTGAATGGGGTCTTGTTCATCGACCACCTGAGCGAAACCCGGCGCCGGCTGTTCGACACCAAGCTCAAGGAGCTGGAAGCAAAGGAGAAGAAGCAGTGCGCGTAGCCTTCTTCGGTACATCCGAGTTCGCGGTCCGTGCCCTGCACGCGCTCGCCGGGTCGGGGCATGAGGTCGGGCTGGTCGTGGCCGCCCCGGCCCAGCCGAGCGGACGCGGCCGGAAACTGGTCCCGAGTCCGGTCGAGAAGGAAGCCCGCGCGCTCGGTCTCGCGGTCCTCTCTCCGGAAGACCCGAACGACCCGGCGTTCGTTGCCGAACTCAAGTCCCGGAGCCCCAACATCGCGGTGCTGGCCGCATACGGCTACATTCTGAAGCCTCCCCTGCTGGCCGCGCCTGCGCTCGGCTTCCTGAACATCCACCCGTCACTGCTGCCGAAGTATCGGGGTGCCGCGCCGATCCAGCGCGCCATCCTTGCCGGAGAGCAAGAGACCGGTGTGACAGTCATTCTCCTGTCCGAACAGGTGGACGCGGGCGATATCATCGAACAGGAAGCCGTGCCCGTCGGCCCGGACGAGACGGCCGGCGAGCTATCGCAAAGGCTTGCCGACGCCGGCGCCCGGCTGGTGCTCGATGCCCTGGCCCGATTCGGAGAAGGTACCCCCGCTCGGACTCCGCAGGACCCGAAGCTGGCAACCCGCGCCCCGAAGATAACCAAGTCGGAACGGAGCATCGACTGGCGAGATTCGGCTCAGGGGATTCACAACCGCATCCGGGCGCTCTCGCCCGAACCCGGGGCGGTCACGAGCTTTCGCCAGAGGCGAATCGTACTGCTTCGCTCGCGAATCCACTCGACCCCGGACGGAGGGGAACCCGGGCAGTTGCTTGTCCGACACACCGGCATGGTGGTCGCCACCGGCTCCGGCGCGGTCGAAATCGTCGAGCTCAAGCCCGAGGGCAAACGGGCCCAGACCGGCCAGGATTTCCGCAACGGTCACCGGCCGGTTTCCGGTGAGAGGTTCGCAGCGTGAAGCAACGCCGCAAACCCCGCCACCACCGGCTGCGGACGCTGCTCATCGTCGTGCTGGCTTTCGCGCTGTTGGTTGTCCTCCTCAATTGGGTCGTGATGCCGTTTGTCGTCGGACGCGGCCGGGAGACGACCGTGCCGGACGTTGTCGGCATCGACCGGTTCGCTGCCGAGGAGTCCATCATCAAGGCCGGGCTGACACTCGGCGAGGTCCGCAGCGTCTCCAACGCAACCGTGCCCCCGGACCTGGTAGTGGCCCAGCACCCTGAACCGGGGCAGCGGGTCAAACTCGGACGCCGGATTCACATTGACATAAGCAAAGGCGGCGCCAAACTGAAAGTCCCCCATGTCGAAGGGCTGACACTTGCCCGGGCTATCGCCCTGCTCACCCAAACCGGCTTCTCCATCGCCGGCGTCGAATCGCTCCGCGCGCCCGCCCTGCCGCCGGGCCAGGTGCTCTCGACCCGGCCGCCGGCCGGCTTCGAAGTCGACGAAGGCGAGCCCATATCTATCAAGGTTGCTTCCCGGGTCGGCCCCTTCCCGATGCCGAACCTCATCGGCATGAACGTAGAGCTCGCGCACGGGATAATAGTCTCGCAGGGCCTCCTGCTCGGCGAGGTCAAGCAGGCGCCGAGCGACGAACCGGTGGGCAGCGTGCTGATCCAGTATCCCGAGGAAGGCATGACCGTCCGCGATTTCGACTCGGTGAGCCTGATCGTGGCCATGCCGGCCGGACGAAGATGAACCTCGAACCCGACATCACAACCATGAAGACACGAAACGAACAGGTACCCAGAACCACGGATTAACACGGATAGACACAGATGACTGAGACACTCCTGGTCCGAAACCTCTTTGTGTCTTTGTGTCTTGGTGGTAAACTCCGTTCCGCCAATCGACGTTGGCCTCGACGGCCCCGGTCGGGCAGTGCGTGTTTTCGTGACCCCGGATTCTCAACCTGGCTCGTCCGCACCTTGGCGTCCTTGGCGGTCTTGGCGGTTCATCCTGCCCTTTCTGCTTCGTCCCTTCCGCATTCATCACTCTCTTCGTGTCATTCGTGCTTTCGTGGCTCTCTGTGCCGGGACTCTGCATGAAGGTCGCGGCGTCGATTCTCGACTGCGATTTCCTCCACCTGGCCGACGAGCTGTCGGCAGTTGTGAAGTCCGGTGCCGATGTGATTCACCTCGACGTGATGGACGGACACTTTGTCCCGAACTTGAGCTTCGGCGTACCCCTCGCCCGGGCCGTACGCGAGGCGGTGACCGTGCCGGTTCACACCCACCTGATGGTCAACGAGCCGGAATGGCTGATCGAGAAGTTCCTCCCCTATTCGGACCAGGTCACATTCCATGTCGAGGCCGCGGAGGCGCCGGCCCAGTGTCTCGAAACCATCCACTCCGCGGGCAAGACGGCAGGAATCTCGCTCAACCCCAATACGCCGGTCGAGTCATTGCGCCCGTTCATCGCCGACGTCGAGAGCGTGCTCGTGATGAGCGTCTACCCTGGATTCGGCGGACAAGAGTTCTCACCTGAGTCGCCGGGCCGCATCCGCGAGACGGCCAAGCTGATAAACGACACCGGCTCAAAGGCGACGATAGCGGTGGACGGCGGCGTCAACCCGCACAACTGTGCCCTCGTAGCCGAAGCCGGCGCGCAGATGGTCATCTCCGGCAGCGCCATCTTCCACAGCAGCGACTACGCGGCGGTAATCCGCGCCCTGAGATGTTCGACGCACTGACCGACCGCTTCACCCAACTCCGCCGGAAGCTCTTGGGCTTTGGCCGGCTCACCGACCGCGAAGTATCCCAGGCCCTGCGCGAAGTCCGCACCGTGCTGCTCGAGGCCGACGTCAACTACAAAGTCGTCGGCCACTTCATCCGCTCGGTCGAAGCCAAACTCAAAGAGAAAGACGTCGCGGCCAGCCTCAAGCCCGGCGAGCTCATCAACGCCACCCTGTACCAGGGACTGGTTGAGCTGCTGGGCGGGACAACCGCCAAACTGGACCTCAGTGCCAACCCGGCCGTCATCAGCCTGGTCGGCCTCCAAGGCACCGGCAAGACCACCTTTGCCGGCAAGCTCGCCCACAAGTTCCGCAACCGGAAGCCGCTGCTGGTCGCCTGTGACCCCAAACGCCCGGCCGCGTCCGAACAACTCCAGTCGGTCGCCGAGCGCGCCAAGTGCGATTTCTTCCCTGTCTCAAACGACGTCGTCGCGACCTGCCTCGCCGCGCTGAAGCAGGCGCGCGACCGCGCCAACGGATTCGTGGTCTTCGACACCGCGGGCCGGCTCCACATCGACGACGACCTGATGAACGAGCTGGCCGCGATTCAGGACAAAGCCAAGCCCAATGCCAGCCTCTTGGTGCTCGACGGCATGATCGGACAGGATGCGGTCAGCCAAGCCGAACAGTTCAGCACCCGGCTCAAACTGACCGGCTGCTGCTTCACCAAACTCGACGGCGACGCCCGGGGTGGCGCCGTGATGTCGGTGCGGCACGTAACCGGCCTGCCGGTCTCCTTCATCGGCACCGGCGAACACCTCGAAGACGTCGAGGATTTCCATCCCGACCGGATCGCCTCGCGCATCCTCGGCATGGGCGACATGAAAAGCCTGGCCGACAAAGTCCAGGCCGCGACCGAAGGCCAGGACCAGCGCGCGGTCGCCGAGAAGTTCCTCAAGGGCAAGTTCGACCTCGACGACTTCCTCAATCAGCTCAAAGGTATCAAGAAAATGGGGAACATCTCCAAGCTGCTCGCCATGATACCCGGCGCCGGTAACCTCGATGTCGACGAAGGCGAGTTCGTCCAGGTCGAGGCGATGATCCAATCCATGACCGCGGCCGAACGGCACAACCCCGACATCGTCGACGGCTCAAGACGCCGCCGCATCGCCGCGGGCAGCGGCACCACGGTCACCGACGTCAACCGGCTGCTGAAGGAATTCGGCCAGGCCCGGATGCTCGCCAAACAGATGTCCGGCGGCCGCGGCCCGCGCCTGCGGTTGCGCTAGTCCAGGCCCGACCGCCCGTGACTCTCTACGATTGTTGTCGTTGGTGGAAGGAACTCTCGTATCGGCGCGGCCGCCCGGTAGCGCCGCGCCCGGTCACGACCCGCTACATCGGAATGATCATCTTCACGTAGCCGTAGACCTTCTGCTCCTTGAAGGACGCAACCAGTTCGCCCTCTTTGAAAAACCGGAAGTAACCCTCAAGCTCCTCAACCCGATCTGCGTCAATGGTTACCTGCGGCCGCTTATCGCACTCGATAAAGACATCGTAAGGCACATAAACTCCTTTCAGGAATCCGTCCCGGCACGGCGCCGGCTCCAGTGTAAGGCATTATGCCGGACAGAAACCAAGTGTCAATGTCTGCCCGTGCTCCCGATCCAAGTAGTTCCATCCACAGATGACGCAGATTGCACAGATTCATGTCCGCTCTCCGCCGTCCGCCACTGCAAACCGACACCGAGTCGCCCTGAGTGAAATGAGAGGGTTTCTCTAGCTGGTACCTCGGGCGCTGAGAGCGACCCGCATGGCTCCCGTGAAAGCGACCGTCAAAGCTCCGGTCGAGGCTCCCTGCAGGGCGTACTTGAAAGCTTCCTACAGAGCGTTGGCCAGGGCTTGCTGCACCGCGTAGCGCCCCGCTTCGGTCAGGGCACAGGACACCGCTTCCGACACCGCTCGCGTCAGAGTTCTCCCGGAGACAGAGGACGAAGGACTCCTGTAGACTCTCCACCAGACTCCTCGGACGGCTTCTTCGAAGGCCTCTTCGAGGGCCAACTCGACAGCTCCTTCCTAGACTGCTCCCTGTGTGGGGG
>CAZSUX010000132.1:0-7765 GCA_964610135.1 uncultured bacterium
CTGATAAAGAACCGCTACATCGCCCGCACGTTCATCATGCACGGCCAAGACCGCCGCGCCCTCTCCGTCCGCCAGAAACTCAACCCGGTTCGCTCTCAGGTCCGGGGCAAAGACGTGATGCTGGTCGACGACTCCATCGTCCGCGGGACGACCTCCCGGGAGATTGTCCAGATGGTCCGCGACGCCGGCGCACGCAAGGTCTTCCTCGCGATTACCGCCCCCCCGCTCCGCTGCCCCTGCGTCTACGGCATCGACATGATGACCCGGGGCGAGTTCGTGGCCAAGAACCGGACCATCGAACAGATACGCAGGGTCGTCGGTGCCGATGCCCTTGTCTACCAGACCTACGAAGGACTTGTCGCGGCGGTGCGCGGCGATTCGGCAGTACCGGGATTCTGCACGGCCTGCTTCAACGGCAAGTACCCGACCGGCGTGGCCCGGCGCTATCTCGCGCAGATGGAGCGCGAGCGCCGGCGCTGGACGATGTAGCCCCGGCGTTGTTCGCTGCCATCCTCCTGTCACTCGTTATCGGACTGCCTGAATCCGGATCCGGGCTGACCGCGAAAGACCGGCCCGGCGACGGCGGCGGCGCAATCCTGCTGGCCTGGCAGGCCGCCGAGGACAGCACCCTGACCGGTTGGGCGGTGCTGCGCCAGGCAGAAGGCGACACCTGGGAGCGCATCGGGTTCCGTGGTCCGCTCGCCGGCTCCTACCTCGACGAGGAAGTCGCGGACGGCACTCGCTACCGCTACGCCCTGTCCGCCCTGCGCGACACCGCGAGCGCGCGCACCGAACCCACCGGCTGGGTCCGAAGCTCGCCCCAGTGGTTCGATCCGCGCACGCTCGCCGCGCTCGTCGGCACCCTCACCATCAGCCTGTTTGTCATCTACTTCGTCCGGCGAGCCCGGGCCGGCCACAACCTGTTCGTCCGGCGCATCAGCGGGCTGGACGCGGTCGAGGAGGCGCTGGGCCGTGCCACCGAGATGGGCCGGCCCATCCTCTATGTGCCCGGTCTGTCCCGCATCGACGACGTGGCGACCATCGCCTCCATCAACATCCTCGGCGAGGTTGCCAAGAAGACGGCCAAGTTCGGCACGCCGCTTGTCGTACCCACCGCCGACCCGATCGTCTTCACCGTCGCGCAGGAGACGGTCAAGCAGAGCTACACCGAGGCCGGACGGCCCGACGCGTTTGACGCCGGCTCGGTCTACTTCCTGACCGACGAGCAATTCGCCTACGCGGCCGGGGTTGACGGCATTATGGCCCGCGAGAAGCCGGCCACCAACTTCCTCATCGGCATGTTCTGGGCCGAGTCCCTGATCCTCGCCGAGACCGGCGCCCAGACCGGCGCGATTCAGATCGCCGGCACCGACGCGGTCAACCAATTGCCTTTCTTCATCACCGCCTGCGACTACACGCTCATCGGCGAGGAGCTCTACGCCGCGTCAGCCTACCTGTCGCGCGAACCGCTCCTGCTGGGCGCGCTCGTTGCCCAGGACTGCTCCAAACTGCTGATCATCGTCCTGCTGGTCGGGCTGACCGCCGTCGCGCTTGCCGTTGGCATCGATACGACGGGCCTGTTCAACTAGTCGCCCCGCCCGGGCGTCCGTGCGGCCGAGGCCTGACTTTGTTGACTCGCCCGCCTCGGCCAATAGACTGACAACATCGCTCCCCCGGGAGCTTGGCTTCGACAGGGCATAACGAAGGAAATACCATGCTTTCTGGTCTGCTCGCGGCCTTAGCGTTGTTCGCTGTCGCGCCGCCCGCCGACGTGTCGGCGACCGACCGGCCGAACGACGGCGGCGGGGCCGTCATTGTCACGTGGACTCGCTCGCTCGACCCGGTCACGGGTTACCGTATCCTGCGCCAACCCGAAGGCGGCGAGGCGTGGGACACGGTCGGTTTCACCGGGCCACGTTTGGCCCGCTTCGTCGACGAAGGCACGCCGGACGGCGTGCCCCACCGCTACCGGGTGCTGGCCCTGACCGAGGGCGAACCGGCCGAGTCCGGACCGTCCGGCTATGCGGCCAGCAGACCCCAGTGGTTCAACACCGACTACATCCCGGCGCTGGTCTTCACGTTCATTTTCGCCTTCTTCATACTCTACTTCGTCGCGCAGGCCCGGCGCGGTGCGAAGCTGTTCATCCGGCGTATCGCCGGCCTCGACGCCGTCGAAGAGGCGCTGGGCCGCGCCACCGAGATGGGCCGACCAATCCTCTACGTGCCCGGGCTGTCCAGCATCGACGACGTGGCGACCATCGCCTCCATCAACATCCTCGGCGAGGTCGCCAAGAAGACGGCCAAGTTCGGCACGCCGCTCATCGTGCCCAACCGCGACCCCATCGTTTACACCGTGGCCCGCGAGACCGTCAAGCAGAGCTACACCGAGGCCGGGCGGCCGGATGCGTTCAACCAGGACATGGTCTTCTACGTGACCGACCAGCAGTTCGCGTACGCGGCCGCGGTTGACGGCATCATGACCCGCGAGAGGCCGGCGACCAACTTCCTCATCGGGATGTTCTGGGCCGAGTCGCTCATCCTCGCCGAAACCGGCGCGATGTCCGGCGCCGTCCAGATCGCGGGCACCGACGCCATTTCCCAGTTGCCGTTCTTCATCACCGCCTGTGACTACACGCTCATCGGCGAGGAGCTGTACGCCGCCTCGGCCTACCTGTCGCGCGAGCCGGTCCTGCTCGGCGCCATCAAGGGACAGGACTATTCCAAAGCCCTCATCCTCGCGCTCATCATAGTCGGCACACTGCTCGCGGTCGTATTCGCTGTGCCGGTCATCGACCTACTTTAGGAGACCAATTGAAAAGACAACTGCCTCTCCTGATCGTTCTCGTGGTCGGCATATTCGCCGCCGCCGCGTTCCTCATACCGCACCCCATCATCCGCAGCGTCGACGAAGTCTTCCGGAACGACGTCCTGCGCATCATCGCGGCGTTCAGCCTGGTGCTCGGCGTAGGCTCCATCCTGCGCCACCACTTCATGAAGATCAAACGCAAGGCCGAACACTGGCCGTTCTCCTATATCACCGTCGTCGCGCTCTTCGTCAGTGCCATCATCGGCCTCTTTGGCGGCATCGACCCGAACCGACCCGGCATCCTACCGACGCAGGTCGGCGGTTTCGACTTCCACATCCAGACCCTCTTCAGCAACATGATGGTGCCCCTTGCGGCGACGATGTTCGCCCTGCTCGCGTTCTTCATGGCCTCGGCCGCCTACCGCGCGTTCCGGGCCCGCAATTTCGAGGCGACCCTGCTGCTCGCCGCGGCGTTCATCCTGATGCTCGGCGCGGTGCCGCTGACCCGCATCATCATCCCCCCCCTGCCCGACTTCGCGGAATGGATCCTGGCCGTGCCCAACACCGCGGCCAAGCGCGGCATCGGGTTCGGGATCAGCCTCGGGATCTTCGCCACGTCGCTCAAGATCCTGCTCGGCATTGAGCGCGGCTGGCTGGGCGGAGGCGGGTCGTGACGGCCCCCGACACGGTCCGCAACGGCTTCTGGGACCGGCTCCAGCGCATCGACCGCCGCTGGATCTACGCAGTCATCTGGCTGGTCGTGATGGTCCCGCTCATCTTGCCCTTCAACATCAAACCCACGGCCATGCCGCCGGTGAGCCGGCTGTTCAGCTACATCGACACGATGCCTGAGGAAAAGGCGCTGGTCATCTCGATCGACTACACGCCCGACACGCAGGCCGAACTGCACCCGATGACGATCGCGCTGCTGCGTCACGCCTTCGCCACCGGCCGGGGCGTCGGTATGCTCGCGACCGCGGTCTACGGCCTGGGGCTGGGCGAGGATGCGCTGCGCCAGGTTGCGGCCGAGTTCAACCAAAAGGCCACCACGCATGAGGACTCAGTCATCAACGGCGAAGACTACGTCTTCTGGGGATGGAGCACGCCCTTCCTGACCGTGATGCTCGGGATGGGCGAACGCATCACCAACGTCTTCCCCGTTGACTACTACGGCGTGGCCACGGAATCACTGCCGATAACGCCGCGCATCAAGAACTTCAACGATATCGGGATCGTCGTGTCCGTCGCCGGTTCCTCAACGCCGCTGTCCTGGGTGGCCTACGCCCAGACGCAGTTCGGCGTGCGCATCGGCTGCGGTACGACCGCCGTGTCCGCGGCCGACTACTACACCTACCTCAACTCCGGCCAGTTCACCGGGATGCTCGCCGGCATGCGCGGCGCGGCCGAGTACGAACAACTGCTTGCCGAAAAGCTGTCCGCCGCCGGGTCCACGCTAACCCTGCGGCGCAAGGCGACCGAGGCGATGTCGTCCCAGACCGCGGCCCACATCGCCATCATCGTGTTCATCGTCTTCGGCAACATCGGGTACTTCGTCACCCGCAGGAGGAAGTCGTGAACATCTCCACCGATCCCTGGGTCTGGATTGCGGCCATCCTGACCCTGGCCGTCTTCTCGTTCCTCTACCGCGAGAACCCGTTCTACCGGTTCGCCGAGCACCTCTTCGTCGGCATCGCCAACGGCTACGCCATCACCTTCTACTGGCACCGCATCCTCGTGCCCTACCTCTTCAACCCGGTCGGCCACGGCCAGAAGCTCTACCTGATTCCCATCGCCATCGTCGGTGCGCTCTACTTCACGCGCTTTATCCCGAAGATATCGTGGCTGGTACGTTTCCCCATCGCCATCGCGCTCGGCTACGGCGCCGGTGCCTCGATTCCCCGCAGCGTCGACGCCACCATCATCCAGCAGCTCAAGGCGACCATCGTAACCCGGGCCTCGTTCGCCGACTGGCAGCAGGGCGTCTGGGCGGTCGTCATTCTCATCGGCGTCATCTGCACCATATCCTACTTCTTCTTCTCGAGGGAGCGCAAGGGAATCATCAAACCCGTCAGCTACGTCGGAATCGTCTTCATCATGGTGGGATTCGGTGCGTCGTTCGGCTACACCGTGATGGCCCGTATCTCGCTCTTCATCGGGAGGCTCCAGTTCCTTCTCGGCGACTGGCTGGGGCTAATCAAGTAAGGTACCAGTGACCAGGTACCAGTGACCAGTCAGCGGAATCGGACAGACGCTGGCTCGACTGCAGAGAAAACACGGCAGGACCTGGTTGCGAGGACTTCACGGTTTGGCGTTGGCGTCATCACCTTCGCACGAACCGTCAGACCGGACGCCGTAGCCCGTCCGCTCGTTTCTCAGTTGGTACGATCAGCGACGAGCGTCGGGGCCAACTACTCAGAGGCGAACGAAGCCGAGTCGCGCCTCGACTTCAAACACAAAATCAGTATATGCGCGAAAGAAGCCCGCGAGACTCAGCACTGGCTACACATGCTCGCGGCCGCATGCCCCGACCGGAAGTCGGAAACGCGGACGCTGTGGTCCGAAGCCAGAGAGTTGAACCTGATCTTCGGAGCAATCGTCCGCTCCTGCAGCACTCCTCGAGGAAACACGAGCAAAGAGACCTAGGGACTCTGGTTCCCTTCCGCCACTGGAAACTGGTACCTGGTAACTGGTCACTGGAAACTGGTACCTGGTAACTGGAAACTGCACTCGCGCGTCCTAGTCGCGCAAGTACACCTGCCACACGTACGCTCCCGCGCCGACCGCGACGGCCACCCCTGCCAGAACAACGGCCACAGCTGCGACCCCTGCCTGCTGGAACGATACTACCGGCACGGACACGTGGTTCAGGCCGGAGCGGTTCAGAAGCGCCTCCAACTCACGTACGGTGGGGACGCGCGCCAGCCAGACCAGGCCTGCCAGCACCGGCGCCAGCGCGACCGCCCACCATGGGCTCGGGGCGAATCCGCGCTGCCTGGGCAACGACGCAAGCACCTTCCCGCGAAAACCCGGCGACGGCTCCAGTACCGGCTGGTGGTCCAGCGTTGAGACGACCGCAGTCATGATAGCCAGCTCGCGCTGGCACTCCGCACACTCCACCAGATGGGCGTCGAACAGCCGCCGGTTCTCGGGGCTGAGCTCGCGCGTCACGTAATCCTGGATTGACCGTTTGATGTCGTCGCAGTTCATTGCCACATCACCTCTTTCAGATTATCCCAGCCGACTCGCTCAACAAGCCGGGTCTTCAGCACGGCCCGGGCCCGATGGATGTGAGCCTTGACCGTACCCATCGGCTTGCGGGTCAGCTTCGCAATCTCCTCATAAGACAGGCCATTGAAATGGTACAGGGTCACGGCGGCACGGTAGTCATCCGGGAGCCGGCTGACTTCCTCCTGTATCGTGGCCTGAATGTCGCGGTTCCGGAACTCCTGCACCGGCCCCGAGACCGGCACGCCCATCGCTTCGTCGAGTTCCACCTCGGGCTTCCGCTTCCGCAGCTCGCTGATGCACGTATTGTAGCATATGCGGTAGAGCCACGATGAGAACTTCGACTCGCCCTTGAACCCGGGCAACGCGGACCAGGCCTTGATGAAACTCTCCTGCGCCGCATCCTCGGCGCGTCCGGGGTCCTTCATCAGCCTGCAGGCCATTGAATACAGCATTCCTTTGTAGCGTTCAACCAGCACGCCAAAAGCCTGCTCGTCGCCCCGGGCGGAGCGGCTTACCAGAGCTTCTTCGGATGTGCTTTCCACGTGTTCGGCCATAAGACGCCGCCAGGCCCAGAATGTTACACCCGCCGCAACAAAGAGGCAAGCCCCGGCGTCCTACGGACGACATGCTACGAAAGATGATAACCCACATGCCTCTGAAACGGACCCTGCTCTTTGCAGTGTTCGCTTTGGTGCTGCTCGGCACGGTCGCCGCTCTCGGCACCACCGCGAACGGCAGAGGCTCTCGCGCGGCCGGCTTGATGCCGGAGGTCGTGTCTACCGCCGACCGCCCGCGCCTTGTCATGAATGAGATAGTAGTTCGCGCGCCGCGCCCGGACCGTCTTGCCGACGCGAGCGCGCATCCAACGGAAATCAACTAGTGAGAGGAGCCTGATATGGACCCAGCAAACTTCGTAAACTCCGTCACCGGGATCGTCGCTATCACGATGGTCTTCGCGGTGCCGATTCTCGCGATCATCGCCACCATGGCAATCATCATGGCGGTCGTTGGCCGTCGCCACAAAGAACGGATGAAGATGATAGAACAGGGCATGATGCCGCCCCCGCCCCGGAAACAGAAAGGCAACTACTACGGCCTGATGATTACCGGTGCGATATTCTTCGCCTTCGGCCTGGCCATGTTCGCCGCCGCGCTCGTGGGGCAAGAGAACGACTACACGCCCGGATTCATCTTCGGATTCATCGGCCTGGCCATGCTCGCCTGCTTCGCCATCATCCGCGTGGTGCGCAAGAACGAGCCGGCCGGCAACAACGGCGACCACCAGCCGCCGCCCCCGCCTTTGCCTCCACAGCCTTAGAACACAGGACCTGAGGTACACCACGGGGCGGCTCCTGCCGCCCCGCTTCTCCCCTGCCGCCAATCGCCGCTCGCCATTCGCCACTCGATCCCTCGGTCGCTCGATCCCTTCAGCCCTATCTTCAAAACTCCCTTGAAAGCTCGCCAGAAAGCTTGTTTCAGAGTTCGCCGGAAAGCATCGCAGAATGCTCATTCGAAGGCTTACTTCATCGCTTCTTCCATCGCTCATCTCAACGCTTGTCACATCACTTCTTCCATCGCTCGCCTCATCGCTCAGCGCATCGCTTCTTTCATCGCTTGCTTCAAAGCTCCGTCGAAAGCTCGCGTCAAAGCTCCTCTGAAAGCTCCTTTCAAACCTGCCTCTTAACCTTAACCTCAACCTCAGCCTATTCCTTCTCCAAAGGCTAGCCCCCA
>CAZSUX010000133.1:0-7735 GCA_964610135.1 uncultured bacterium
CGCGGTCCGTCTGCGGCCACCTCGACCTGCGGGACGACTTCTCCGCCGGAGACGTGGGCGCGGCGATCCGAACGGCATGCGGCAATGTCTACACGGGGATATGCATCGACCTAGCCTGCGGCCTGGGATTCTGTGCCGAGGTCGCCGCGGTCGCCGAGATGCTCAAGCACCGGGAGACGCACATCGTAGCCGTGGTGGCAGTCAGCACCGACGGTTCTCCCATCGGGCCCTGCGGTCGCTGCCGCGAGACGATCGCCCAGGTAGATACGAGAAACCTCGATTGCCGTGTCATCCTGGGTCACGACCGAGAAGCCAGGCTCAGAGATCTCCTGCCGGACCACTGGCTGAGCTAGAAGACAGACAAGTCGGCTGATCCCGACACGCGCGGGATTCCAGAGGACATGGCACCCAGGTCCGCCCGCCCACCGATAGGCATTTCAGATTGCAGATTGACGCGGCCATAGGCCGCGAGTATCCAGTTCCCAGTTACCTGTTGGCAGTGCCAGTCCCCCACTCTGTCCCTCTCCCATCCGTTTCAGATTGGCCGCCGGCATCCATGCCGCCGATTTGACGCACTTCATCTCCTGACCTACAATCGAGCCGTGACGACCGAGACCTCTCCAAAGCCGAAGCCACGGGCGAGAACAGGATTCGCCTCTGGTTTGCGACAGACGCTGGTTCGTACGGTGAAGCGGTTCCTGGCGATTGATGGGGCGCAACGGGCGGCGGCGTTCGCCTACTACGCGTTCTTCTCGTTGCCGTCGATGCTGGTCCTGCTCGTGACGATCGGCTCGTTCTTCGTGGACCGGGACCGGGCGGCCCGCGCGGTCGTCGGTTACGTCGAGAACTACGTGCCGCTCGACGCCGCCGGGAAGGACCGCGTTGCCGCCACCGTCATCGGCGCGGTCCATGTCCGCGCTCCGGCCGGCGTGGTCGCGCTGCTCGCGCTCCTCTGGAGCTCGCTGCTGCTCTTCACGGCGCTCATCCGCGCGGCGAACCGCGCTTGGAACGTCGAGCCGCAGAACTGGTGGCGAATGCCCCTGAAAGGCCTGGCCCTGCTTGGCATCACGACGGCCGCCCTCGGGTTCGGCATCGCCGTTCCGCCGGTGGCCGACCTGGTGAAGAACTGGATGCGCCCGGCGCAAGGCTGGGTCAACGTCGCCCTGACGACCGCCGCCCCGCTGCTGATGGAATTCTCCGGCCTGAGCCTGTTCTACCGGCTGGCGCTGCGCCGGCGGACGCGCTTCGCGGAAGTGTGGGTCGCGGCCCTGGCCGTGACCTTAACTCTGCGCGTCCTGCAGGGCCTGTTCACGGTCTATTTGTCCAACTTCGGCCGGTTCAACGCGGTCTATGGCGCCTTCGGCGCGATTGTGGTCCTGCTGCTGTGGACATACGTCGCCGGCTGGGTCATCATCATGGGTTCGTGCCTGTCAGCGGTCCAGGCGGAGGAGAAAGCGGACGGAATGCGCAAGACGCTACACCCGGCCGGATTTCCGCCAGCGCGTCTGAAGTAGTCGGCTGACCGTCACCCCCGGGGAAAAGAGGGACCCCTGAGGCTGTTGAGAAACCCCATTCATGTCACCCCTTCGACAGGCTCAGGGCAAGCTCTGAACGAAGTGAAGGGTCTTCTGACTATCGGAGTATCATCATCGCGAGGGTTCTTCGCGGAGTTCACCCTGAGCGCCGGGCGAAGACTCTTCGCTTCGCTCAGAGTGACAGCGAGCGAAGGGCTCAGAATGGCAAGCTGCAGCTTCTTCTACAGCCCCCACTTCCTCAATCTCTAATCCGAAGCGCGTCAACGGACATTCGGAACGAACCGGGCCAAGCACAGCATTTCGGGAAGCTTCGGGACATCGAGGCATTTCAGATTGCAGATTGTAGATTGCAGATTACGGACGGCGTCTCCCCCACCAACAGGCATTTCAGATTGTAGATTTACGCGGCCGCTGGCCGCGAGTGACCAGGTTCCAGTTTCCAGTTACCAGTTTCGGACTCAACCACTCGATCCCTCTATCCCTCGATCTCTCGATCCCTCTCCCCTGCTGAATGTCGATTGCAGATTGACGCGGCCGCAGGCAGCGAGTTGCCAGGTATAAGGCGAGACCCCTCCATCAACGTCGGGGCGACTCGGCGTCGGTTTCCAGTGACCAGTAACTGAGAGATTCCTCCACTTCACTTCGCTTCGCTTCGGGTGCGCAACGCACCGTAGGACCGAGCGGGATGACAGAACCGGACTTGGCGGTCTTGGCGCTCTTGGCGGTTATCTCATCTCCAGCCTGCGACTGTTGAGTTGTGGCCAGCTGACAGGGCGACGATGGGGCGTCGGTTGGGGTTTGGCGGCTAGCGAGCGCCGGCCGTGAGGCGACGGAGGACGAGGGGAGCACGTCGGACGCGTGTCGGCCGCGGCCGTCTCAGGCGCATCTGGTCAATCCGGTCGAGAAAATCGACAGTGCTTGCGTCCGCCAGTTTGGCTTCCTTCAGCAGCTCCGGCATCCTCTCCCGCCCTAGCCGGTCATCACACTCGGATAGCCCGAGCAGCGCCTGCCGCGGGCCGTGGGCCACGCCGAGGGCCAGCAGGATGGCCAGCGACTCCGCGAGAGTCAGCGCCGCCTGCGCGTACAGCCCCTTGTCCACCAGAATGAGCCCGATATTGCCCAGCTCGGTTGCCACGCCCACCCGGTACCCGATCTCGCGCTCCAGCGCCAGAGCGCCCTCATAGAACCTCAGCGCCTCGTCGAGTTCGCCCCGGTAGTGGTAGATGCTCCCGATCTTGCCGAGGCAGCTCGCCGTTCCCCGTCGGTCTTCGGTCTCACGCAGTACCGCGAGCGCCTCCTCATAGTGCTGAAGCGCCTCGCCGAGTTCGTCCTTGTCGCAGTGGGTGCTCCCGATATTGCCGAGGCAACTCGCCACGCCCGGCTTGTCCCCGATTCCGCGAGATATCGCCAGCGCGTCCTCATGGAACTTCAGCGCCTTGTCGGGTTCACCCCGGTCGCGGTAGATGTTCCCGATGTTGGCGAGGTAGGGCGCAGCCGCGTTTTGGTCACCGTACTTGCGGGTTATGGCCAGCGCTTCCCGCAACTTCTTGAGCGCACCGCCGAGCTCGCCGTGGTCGTGGCGTATGACCCCGATGTTGCCAAGGGCCGCAGCCTCTCCTTGCTTGTCCCCGTAGAGCTTCGCCAGCCGGGTCGATTCCTTGAACTCCCGGAGCGCGTCGTCCGGACGACCCTGGATATAATGACACACGCCGGTCTGGATGAGAAGCGGAACAAGCTGTGCTCCGCTCGCCTTCGTCTGTGCCTTCCGGAAGTGCTCGATTGCCTCGTCCCACTGACACGCAGCCATGGCGGCAAGGCCGAGTTCGAACGGCCGCCAGATCGCGGGGTCTGAATCCTGAAGCCGATCGAGGTACTCAGCCATCCGGTCCAAGTCGCGCCGTATGACGTCCGGCCTTGCCCGGACACCTCGCGGTCTCAGTCTGCGTTGTTCGAGCCAGCGGTTACGAAAATATGCTATGCCCAGAGCAACGACAAAACACAGAACTGGCACTACTACCCATAGCGCCACGCTATCGAAGCCCTGTCTAAGGAGAGTGCCCACGGTTGTGATTGTAGCGGCGCATGTTCTTCAGTCAACCCAAATCAGCGCTGGGATGTGTCAACCCCACCCGGGCCGACCCGCGGGCTGTCCCTCTTCGTCGGCGCGACCCGTAGGCCTTGGGCCAGGAGCCACAGACCGTTTACGCTGGTTCGCTAGACCTTCCGGGCTGCCGTGACGAGACGCTGAGACTATCCCGATCGCTTGACAACTGCTCCCACAGCACTAGACTGCCTCCATGGACGGAGGCCGAATCGGCCACAATTCCCATGTCGTGTCCCCGGAGGTACCGGGGCTAGTCAGGCTTGACCTCGAAGTCGGAGGCATTCCTGTCCGCTTGGGCGCCGCCCTCAACGGCGACGAGTGGCGTAAGGCTTGCGCAACCGGCGTCTTCAGCCGGGCGAGTCTCGTCGGCAAACTCATGCTCGGCGTCGGGCTCTCCACGGGCGAGGCGTACTCGGCCAGGAACCAGGATTTGGGGCTATTCGACGGCAAGGTGTTCGTCGGGCCGGGCCTCGGCGACGGACCCCTGAAGTACGGCACGTCAGCCTTGGCAATCTTCCGCAGCGGCTGCCTGTACCGGCTGAGGGCCGGCGTATCCGGTGACAAAAAGGCCGCTTCGCACTTCGCGAAGCAGTGTGCGCACGCGCTGACCCGCCTGCACGGCGAGCCGAGCCAGCGCACGAAGGGCGGTGCGCACGTATGGTGGGGAAGCACAGACCGTCTGACGCTGGTCCACACCGCCGACGCCTACCTGATCCACGAACGAATCACCAGCTAGCCGGACAGCAACGACCGGGCACGAACCCGAGCGGAAGCGCGCCTGGAGGGACTCGAACCCCCGGCCATCGGATTAGAAATCCGATGCTCTGTCCACCTGAGCTACAGGCGCAACGGAAGAAGAGGGATCCAGGAATCGGGGATTCGAGGACCCGAGTGACGGACGCGAGCTGCCCGACCTCGGACCCTAGCCCCCAGCCCCTAGCCCCTATTCCCTTTTCTAAGTCGGGGAGACTGGATTTGAACCAGCGGCCCCCACGGCCCAAGCGTGGTGCGCTAACCGGACTGCGCTACTCCCCGGAGGACGGAAGTGCTCCAGTGGTCATGTGGTCTAGTGATCAAGTGACCCGACCGGAACCAAAGTCACTCCGCTCGCGTTAATATAGACGCGGAGCGAATGGAAGTCAACGCGCGCGACGCGCGCGAGTTACCAGTGACCAGTTTCCAGTTCCCAGTGTTCGGCTTCCGTTCACTCGTTCCCTTGATCCCCCGATCCCCTGGTCCCTGCTGCTTTCCGAAGGTAATCGATGACCTGCTGCATCGCCCGGGCGCGGTGGCTGATCTCGTTCTTCACGCCAAGGCCGAGTTCCGCGAACGTGCGGTCGTGCCCTTCAGGTATGAACACCGGGTCGTATCCGAACCCGGCTGAGCCGCGCGCGCTGTGGGCGATGTGACCTTCGCAACGGCCCTCGAAGCAGGTCTCGTCGCCGGCCGGGTCAACGAGGCACATAACGCACCGGAACCGGGCGGTGCGGCGTTCCTCCGGCACCGAGACGAGACGGTCAAGAACCTTGCGAGTCCGGTCAGTATCCGTCGCACCTTCCCCGGCGTAGCGGGCGGACTTCACGCCCGGCTCTCCCCCGAGCGCATCAACCTCCAGGCCTGAGTCTTCAGCAAGGGTCCACATCTTGGCGCGTTCGGCCGCGGTCCGGGCCTTCTTTTGGGCGTTTTCTTCAAACGTAGCCCCATCTTCCTCGACTTCCGGGGCGTCGCCAAGGTCGGACAGGATCATCGCCTCCCAGCCGGTGCCGGCCAGCGCGTGCTGCACCTCGGTCAGCTTGTTCCAGTTACGGGTTGCGAGGAGCAGCTTCACAGGTGTCGCTTTCCGACCGCGTGTCCCGCAATCTCGACGAGCAGTTGCTTCATCCGTGCGAGGTGTTTCCGGTCGGCAACGAGGACTGCGTCGCCGGCCCGGACAATGACCAGGTTCTTAACGCCCAGAGCCGCCACGATGCCCGCGTCCGAGTCAACCACGCAGTTGGTGGAATCCCTTGCCACAAGCAGACCCTGAGCCACGTTTCCGGCCGGGTCCGGGTGAGCGTGGCGGGCGAGCGCGAGCCAGGAACCGACGTCATCCCAGTCGAAGGCACTCCGCACGCAGGCAACGTTGGTCGCCTTTTCCATCACTGCGTAGTCAATCGAGATTGACTGGACGCCGCGGTACAGCCGCCCGAGCGCCGCTTTTTCGCGGCGGGTGCCGATGGTCTTGCCGAACGTCTCAAGCCCGGCGTGGAACTCGGGCATGAACTTCCGGAACGCGGCCAGTATCGCGTCCACTCGCCAGATGAACATGCCACTGTTCCAGACGTAGTTGCCCGCTGCCAGGTAGGCCCGGGCGCGAGCCGGGCTCGGTTTCTCTCTGAATCCCCGCACCCGATGCGCGGTCAGCCTTCCCTTCCCGGTGATTCGGCTGCCGAGCTGGACGTAGCCGTAGCCGGTATCGGGTCGTTCCGGCCTGATTCCGAACGTGACGAGCAATCCATCCCGGGCAAGCCGCGCGCCCATCCGCACGGCCTCGAGAAAAGCGGGCTGGTCTTCGATGAGATGGTCGGCGGGCAGAACCAGCATGGTCGCGTCCGGGTCTTCATGCTTCAGGTATTCGGCAGCCAGGCCGATAGCCGGCGCCGTATTGCGCCCCACCGGCTCGAACGCGAGGCGCGCAGTCCGACCGAGCTGCCCGCGCAACACCGGTTCGAACTCGGCCGGGGCAACGAAGAGCTGCCGTTTCGGCGGGCAGAGCGGCTGGACCCGCGCGCTCGTCTCCTGGGTCAGGGAATTCCGGCCGAACAACGCTATGAACTGCTTGGGCAGGGCGCGCCGGCTCTTGGGCCAGAACCGCTCTCCCCTGCCGCCACACAGGATGACCGCGTGCAGGCTCATTGTTCCTCCTCACATGAAACCGAGCGCAGAAAAGCGCTCACGACCAGGCCGCCGAACCGCGTGCGGATGGAAACCGGTATCCGCTCCTCCTCGTCGCCAAGGTAGACCGTGCCGAGTGGACCACCGGCATTGGGCACGACGGCGATGCAGTCGAACACCCCGGCCGGAGTGCTCACGGTCTTCGCGGACCGGGCAACCGCGACCAGTTGGTAGTTGCGTCGGTCAACGTGCAGCGCCGTTCTCACCGTGTCTCCGGGCACGAGCAGCAGCGTGCGGAAGTAGTACCAAGTCGAGAGCAGGTCGCGGGCGCCGGGTTCGAGAGAACAGACACCACTGTCCGAGTAGTCGACCACCAATCGTTCAGGGTCATAGTCCGCGGTCCATTCGGCCCGATAGTGGGGCTCGCGCGTCCGTTTGTACGAACGGAGCGTCACCATATCTGAAACCCGGCACCAGGTTTCCAACCGGTAGTTGGCCCAGAAGAGCCAGGAAAACGACCGCGTCAATTCCAGGTCTGCCCGGAAATGCCAGCACTCGTCGGTCCCGACCGTCTCCGGCTGCAGCGACTGGAGTGTAAGCGTGCCGATCGAAACCGGACCGTAGCGCAGACCATAGTCGAGCCGCTCGCCCGGGACAACGGCGATGGCCAGCGCAGCAAGGATCGGTAGCATTCGGCTATCATAGAAGCAGATAAGGAATAGTCAATACGCACGCGGCGCTACCGCGCCGCGAGTTCCCAGTTTCCAGTTTGCGGTGCAGAGATCCGCACTTCTGAATTCTGCCGTCTGCCATCTGACTTCTGACTTCGGTTGGTCCTCCCCGAACGTCCGTTTCCGTTGACAGTCTTGAGCCCCCTCGATAGAATCCCGTGATGGCTATCACACCCATGGACATCAGGAAGAAGACCTTCTCGACCCAGCGCCACGGCCTGTCCAAAACCGAAGTCGAGGAGTACATCGGGGAACTCGCCACGGAGATAGAGAATCTGCGCAAGGAACGTGCACAACTGACCGAAAAGGCCGAGGAGCTGGCCGAACACCTGGCGGCGTACGAGAAGACCGAGCAATTGCTGAAGGATACGCTGGTGACAGCGCAGAAGGCGACCAATCAACTCCGCGAGGACGCGAAGAAGGAGGCTCAGCTCATCATCGAGAAGGCGAGGCTCGAGGCGGAACGAATCAAGCACGACGCGGAGCAGCAG
>CAZSUX010000134.1:0-7717 GCA_964610135.1 uncultured bacterium
CCGGTCTTGAAGCTCCACTTCGTCTTGCCGTCCGGCGCGACAGCGGCAAGCGTACCTTTGTCGGTCGCGACGTAGATGGTGCCGTCCACGCCGAGCGCCGGTGTGCCGTATATCTCGTCGCCGAGGTAGGCCGACCAGAGCTGTTTGCCGGTCGTGTCTAGGCAGTAGAGGTTCGAGTCGAGCGAAACCACGTAGATGAGGTCGGTGGCCGTTTCCTTCCGCGGCCACAGGAGTGCCAGCGGATTGCAGCCGCCGGGGCGCTTCACCAGTCGCGAACCGACTACCGCAGCACCGTAGATGGCGTCCTTGGCTTTGAAAACCCATCGCTCACTGCCGGTTCGGGAATCGATTGAGTAGAACGAACCACCTTCGTCGCCGACGTAGATGTTCCCGTGCAGGTCAAGGGTTGGCGAAGCGACGATCGGGTCCTTGGTCGGGAAGACGCCCTTCTGTATCGGCTCGGGCAGTACCCGGATGCCGTGCGGCTTGCCCCAGGCAGAGGTTCGGCCCAGCGAGTCTCTCGCCCGGACCGAAGCGGCGTATACGCCGGGCGCCTTGTACGTGTGGTAGCGATAGATGTCGACCAGACTCCGCAGCGGCTCGGTCCAGTCGAGGGTATCACCGTCGCCCCACGCGACCTGGTAGAACAACGGCAGCACGGCACCGGCGGGCGGGAAGATTGCCGCTTCAATCTCGACCGAAGTGTCCGCCCACATCGGAACGACCAAGGAGTCGGGGGCGGCGAGAGGACTGACTCCGAGCAGCGCGGCCAAGCTGAGTGCAAAGGGGATCATAGTTTCGACCTCCTGGTCGGGCAGGCGACCCGGAACAGCGCCGGAGAACCCGGCCGGTCCGCGAATGCGCCTGCTTGGTCTATTCTGAGCAAGAGCCTATAGACTATTGGACGCCGGCTGGCTGTCAAGGTTGCGGTTGCCCGCCACACGGGCGAATATCGTCCGTGCGGCCGCGACGTCGTTGAAAATCTGGGAAACGAGCGCTGCCGGATTCTCGAATCGACGCTCCGGCCGCAGCCGGTCGACCAGCCGGAACACGGCGCTGCGCGGCGATTCGGCAAGCTCGACATCCAGCAGGTGGGCTTCGATGGTCCGGGTCTCGCCGCCGAAGGTGGGCCGGTGTCCGATGTTGAGCACCGCATCGAACGTACGGCCGGCCGCATCCACGCGACAAAGGTAGACCCCGTCGGCCGGAACCAGTGTCTCCCGTTCGAACGGGCGCAGGTTGATGGTCGGAAACCCGAGGCGGCGGCCGGTTCCCGTGCCCGGGACGATTGTGCCACTCATTGAGTAGCCGCGGCCGAGCAGTTCGGCCGCAAGGCTGACGTGGCCGAGCAGCAGGTGTTCGCGGATCGTCGTGCTCCGAACCGGCACGCCGCGGAGCATTATCTCGGGGACGACATCGACCCGGATGCCAAGCGGTTCGAGCGTGCTGCTGAGCAGGCCGGCGTCGCCGGTTCCCCGGCTGCCGAAGCGATGGTCGTGGCCGACGATTACTGCTGCCGGGTGGAGCGATTCGACGATGTGGCGCCGGATGAAGTCCGGAGCAGCGGTGCCGCGGAGTTCGGCGTCAAAGCGGAGCAGGCAGATGTACTGGACCCCCAGTTCCGTGAGCAGGGCTTTCTTCTCGGCGACGGTTGTGAGAATGTAGGTGAAGTCGGGGTAGATGAGCTGGGCCGGCAGCGGATCGTAGGTCAGGACGGCGGTCACACCCTGAAGGCCCGCCGCGATCTCCGCCGCTCGGCGGATGATCTGCTGGTGTCCGAGATGCACGCCATCGAATGAGCCCAGCGCGACGGCCAATGGCATTGGCGATTGGCGATTGACGATTGACGAATTGGGGTCAGCTGGCATAGATTATCCGTTCGGTGCGCAGCTCCGTACCATTGGGCACGACGATGGCGAGAAACCTGTGGTCCTCGGTCAGGGCCAGCGCGAAGTCGTCAACTCCGGACACCGTCGAGCCCTCGAATCCATTCACCACCTTGCCTTGGTGCAGATGCTGAGCCTGAACAGGGGAGATGCTGATGCGCGGCATCCCGGCCAGCGCGGCGTCAATCGGCGTCAGCCGTTCGGACAGCGAGACCGCGTCGAGTGCGTCCGGAGTGGTCGAGTCCTCAAGCTTGAACTGCCCCACCTTAGTGCGGACAAGGGTCGCAAGTGTCGCCACCGTATCCAGTGCCGTGCCCAAATCTCGCGCCAGAGCCCGGATATAAGTCCCGGCCGAAACCCGGCAGCGGATAGTCGCAGTCGGAGGCTGCCAGTCAAGCAGCTCCAGTTCGTGGACCGTGACCCGGCGCGACTTCGGGCAGACTTCGAGGCCCTTGCGGGCGAGCCGATACAGCGGCTGACCGTCCTGCTTCAAAGCTGAGAACGCGGGCGGTACCTGCTTGATTTCGCCGGTGAACCGTTCGAGGGCGGTCCGCACGAGTTGTGCCGTGAGGCCGGTCACCGGGCGTTCGGCCACCATCTTCCCGGTTATGTCGTCCGTATCCGTCTGTCTTCCGAACAACACTCCGGCCACATACTCCTTAGGCAGATCGAGCAGGAAGCGGCTGACCTTGGTTGCCTCACCCAGGAGCACAAGGAGCACGCCCGATGCAAGTGGGTCCAAGGTCCCAGCGTGTCCAATGGGGATTGGCGACTGGAGGATGGGTTTGATGCGGCGGATGACGTCGTACGACGAGATGCCCGACGGCTTGTTCACGTTGAGTACCCCACGCATCGGGCGAATCAGACCGATCCGGTCAGTCCTGCTCTCCGGTCTCGTTCTTGTGGAGCTCGGAGATTATCTCGTTGATGTGCATCTCGTGAGCCAGCAGGTCGTCGAGCGCGAACCGGAGTTCCGGTAGTACCCGGAACATCACCATCTGGCCGAGTCGTCGCCGGATGTGCCCGCGTGCGCCCTGGAGATGCTCGAGCGACTGCTGCTTGGTAGTCTCGTCTCCCATTATTGAGAAGTAGACCGTGGCGTTCTTCAGGTCGCGCGAGATATGGCAGCGGGTGACGGTTACGAACCCGATCTTCGGGTCGGAAAGCTCGGTCAGCACGATTTTCGCAACGGAGTCTTTGATGGCGTCGGCGACTCGTTTATCCCGATACTGCATGTTTGTATTCTAGAGCATGCGTCATGGTTGTAAAGTGCTGCACCGGGCAGTTGTTGACCACTCGGTCGAGGTCGGCTAGATTGACAGGGAATGCGTATCTTGGCGGCCGCTGCGTTCGTCCTGTGTTTCGTCGGCTGCTGTTTCTACTACACACCGCGAGCAAACCGGACACCGGCGTCAATCCCTAGGCAGGAACGGACCGTGCCGAGCGGCGAACCCTCGGTGCGCGTGCGGCTGACGACCGGGAACGCCCCCTCCCTCAGTTCGAGCCGGGGATTGACAGTGGCCACGGGTTCGCAACGCTCGTCGGTAGGTCCCAATCAGTCATTGCAGGTCAGTCTGGAGCGAGGGCTTGTGGCAGCGACCGGGGACATTATGCCGCTGCGGACGGGCGAAACACTCGCGGTTGTGGCCGGAGAGGGTGGTTTCGTCCGGGTCGGCGACCGCAGCTACCGTGGCCGGCTGCTTCTATTCCGGTCCGCGGACAACGACCTGGCCGTGGTGAACGTGCTCGGACTGGAAGACTACCTGCTTGGGGTAGTTCCCTGTGAGATCGGCCCTATCAACGTCCGTACGCTCGAGGCGGCCAAGGCCCAGGCGGTAGCAGCCCGCAGCTTCACGATGGCGCGCCTTGGACGCCGGAAGGGACTGGGCCATCATCTCTTCGACTCATATCTGAGGGATCAGGAGTATCGCGGAATTGAGCGCGAGACCGAACTTTCCCGGCAGGCCGTGGAGGCGACGCGGGGCGAGGTGATTGAGTTCCAGGGTGAGGTCTGTGAGGCGCTGTACCACGCCAACTGCGGTGGAGTTACCGCGAACGGGTCGCAGCCGTACCTGAGAAGTGTGCCGGATACGCCCGGGCATCGCCGGGGCCGGAAGGCCTATTGCTCGGGAAAGCCGAACTCCTCCTGGCAGGCGAGCTTCGGCAGGGACAGCCTGGACGCCGTGGCGAGTCGGTTTACAGCAAAGCGGTGCCACGTGCGCGGCAGCAAGCTTGAGATTGACCGGTCCGGCAGGGTGAAGTACGTGAGCCTCGCGACCGACCGTGGCAGTCTGCGGCTGCCGGGGTCAGATTTCCGGATGGCTCTGGGGCTCAAGTCGACCGCATTCACGATGACCATTCGCAGTCGATACGTTGCCATAGCTGGCCGTGGCTGGGGCCATGGGTCAGGCATGTGTCAGGATGGAGCCATCGCGATGGCCGAGGCCGGTGCGAGCTACCCCGAGATTCTGAAGCACTACTATTCGGGTGTGGCTCTGAAGAAGCGCTACTAGCGTGGCCGGGGCCGGCGCTACCGGTCGTTCTCTTCTTCTACTTGTTCTTCCGGGAGGTGGGTTATCAATACGGCGGCGGCCACGACCGTGGTCCAGAACCCGCTTTTGTTGCCGATCGCCGATTGAGTGATGTTCTGGGTGCGAACTATCTCATTGGAGATCTTCCAGATTTCCTTGCGCTGGTCGTAGCTCGTGTCCGGGTTGAACTGGACGCCGAGGGTCGTGGCAAGCATCTGCGCCGCAAGGTCCTCGGCGTAGTCGCCGGCGCTCTCCTCACGCTGGCCGAACGAGTGGTACTCGGAGAGGTAGCCGTACTTGGTCGGGTCCTTGGGGATGGCCAGTCCGACCGAGGCGGAAATCAGCCGATGTGGCTCGTTGGTAGCATTGTCGCTGACGACGGCAAACATGACCTGGCCCGGAGTCAGCAGTTTCCGCCCACGGGTGCGGGAGATGATTCGGCAGCAGGGCGGGAATATGGATGAGACCCGGACGATGTTGTACGCGGCGATTCCGGCGTCGCGCAGCGCCGCCTCGAAACTGGCGAGCTTCTCACGATGGACGCCGGTGCCCTTCGTGAGGAAGACGTACTTGGGGAGGATTACCATTACACCTCCCGATGCGGAATTGGCGATTGGTGAACGAAGACCGACGATTTCAGAGAGTGGAGCAGACCGGGGTTGAACCGGCGACCTCCAGATTGCGAACCTGGCGCTCTCCCAACTGAGCTACTGCCCCAGCGGATTTCAGATTCCAGATTGTAGATTGCAGATTGAGGGGCCGGCCGACCCGGAGCCGCGTTACTGCGCCGGTTCAACGTTGACCAGGATGCCGTTACGGCGGCGCTCAATGCGGTCGAAGTCCTCCGGACCGAACTGGAAGGTCCCGATGACCGTGACCGGGCTGGCGACGACCGGCGCATCGTTCGTGCTCTTAGGCGTGCGACCGAAGAACAGGCAGATGTCGGGTCCATCAGGCCAATAGGCGATGTCTCCGACCTTGACTTCGCTCACCAGCACCGGGTCATCCACGGTCAGGTCGGTCGGGAAATAGACTTCCTTGCCCCATGTCTCGCCGATCGTCTCATACGGCAGCAGGCTGAGCAGCTTCTCGGTGAGAGATGAGCTGTTCAGCGTTCCGGTGAACTCAACGCCGCCGACGGTGATACGGATATTACTCAACTGCGTTTGAATTGTAGGAAAGCCGGGTCGAATGTCAACACGTGCCCGACCTCGATATAGAGGACATGGCAGGGCGAACCGGGCGGGCACTGCCGCCGGCTGGAGAGCAGCGCAACGACTGCAGCACCGCCGGAATCTGCCTGAGGTAGTCCGACTGCTGCTTGAGTCGCGTGGTGGCCTTCAGACACCTTCAGGCGGCGATTCGTTGAGCAGCAGCCAGTACAGGCCGAGCTGGCGGATTGCGTCAACGAACAACTCGTACTTGACCGGCTTGCGCACGTAGCTGTTGGCACCCAGCTGGTAGCCGCGAATCAGGTCTTCTTCCAGGCTGGAGGAAGTGAGAATCGCGACCGGCATCAAGCGGGTGCGTTTGTCAGCCCGAATTCTCTCCAGGACAGTCAGTCCGTCGACCTTGGGCAGCTTCAAGTCAAGCAGGGTGATGGCCGGGAAGTCGGCCGGGTTCCGCCCTTCGTAGTTGCCGCGACCGAAGACGTAGTTCAGCGCGTCGGCGCCATCCCGGCACACGACAACCCGGTTGCTGATGCCGCACTTCGCCAAGGCTCGTAGCGTGAGTTCCTCGTCGTCCGGATTATCTTCCACCAGCAGGATTACCTTCTCGCTATTCTTGTCCATCTTCTATCCTTTCCTTGGTGCCGGTTCAAGCGTGAACCGGCAGGTCGCACCTTTCTCCACCTCGCCTTCGATCCAGACCCGGCCACCGTGCCGCCGCACTATGCGCTGCACGATGGCCAGCCCGATGCCGGAGCCGGCGAAGTCGCGTTCGGTGTGCAGCCGCTGGAACGGCTGGAACAGCTTCTCCACGTAGGTCATGTCGAATCCGGCACCGTCATCGCGCACGAACCAGACCTGCTCGCCGTCGGTGTGCGTCACGCCGAACTGGATACGCGCGGACTCATGACGGGATGTGAACTTCCAGGCGTTGCTCAGCAGGTTCTGAAGCACCATCGAAACAAGCACCGGGTCGGCGGGCGCGGTCAGGCCGTCCGGGATTGTGAACTCCACCCTGCGGTCAGGGGCGGTGCGGCTCAGGTTGTCAGCGATGTCCCGCGCCGTCTCGCTGAGGTCGACCGGCTTCCGTTCCAGCGGCAGGCGCGTAATGCGGGCGAGATTGAGCAGGTCGTCGATCAGCTCGGCCATCCGTCCAGCCGCGGCACTCACCCGGTCGAGGTGACCTTGCGCCTTCGCGTCAAGTTGCGGGCCACAGTCGTCGGCAATGGCCTGCGCGAACCCGTCGATTGCCCGCAACGGTGCGCGCAGGTCGTGCGAGACCGAATAGGAGAACGCTTCCAGTTCCTGGTTCGCTGCTTCGAGCTCGGCGGTACGCTCGCGCACCAGTTCGGCAAGGTGCTCGCGGTGTCGGTCCAGTTCGTCGGCGTCGCGCCGGTGCTGGATCGCGATGGCGGCCTGATTGACGAACGCCTCGACGACTGCCGGGTCGCGCATCGGGACACCTTTGTGCATGATGATGTTCACCGTGCCGAGAATCTTCTTCTGCCAGTAGAACGACATGGCGTAGATGTCGCCCAGCCCGAAGGCAGATTCAATCGCGGCACGCACGACCCCGGGCAGCTTGCCGAAGGACAAGGCCGCCAGTCCGCCTTCAATCTTCATCAATCTGCTGCCCGAGTAGTCGCGCAGTTCCTCGGGCGCAAGCCGGAAGGTAATTCCGGCCGGGGGGCGTCCGAGCAGCTTGAGCACGGCCTCGGCATTTTCACCGATGCCCGCGATGCCCTCGACGCGGAACTCATTCCGCGTCGCGTCGAAGGAGTTGACGACGACGTAGGCTTCGCCCGTGAGACGGGCCAGACGCTCGGCGATGAAGCGGTAGATGTCGGCATGCCGGTCGAGCGCGATGAACCCGATCGCGGTGTCGCGAAGCAGGGTGGTATCCTCGAGGTGCTGCCGTTCACGTTCTTCGACCCTCTTGCGCTCGGTTACGTCGCGGAACACGACCAGTATGCACTTCTTGCCGTCCAGTACTATCCCGGCCGGGTTCGTGTCGGCGGAGAATAGGCTGCCGTCCCTGCGTCTGAACCGGATGTCGCCGCGCCTGCCCGTCTCGCCCCTCATGAAACTCCCGACTTGCTCGTATATGAAAGGTAGGTCCTCGTCGGGATGG
>CAZSUX010000135.1:0-7689 GCA_964610135.1 uncultured bacterium
CTCCTCAATCTCCTTTGCTCTAGCTTGAGCTAGGTTATCTCCAAGCTGCCTTGCCCGTGCGTCCAGACGCTTCTGTTCTTCGAGCACGGACTCCAGTTTCCTCACCAGCAGATCCTCGCTCACGCCGAGTTGTCCGGACAGCTCGGTGATAGTCGCCCGCTCGAACGCGGCGCACTCGAACGCCGCCTTGCCAACCAGCGCCTCAATCCGGCGTATGCCCGCGGCCACGCCGGTCTCGGATACGATGCGGAACAGGCCGATCTCCCCGGTCGACCGGAGGTGCGTGCCGCCGCAGAGCTCCTTCGAGAACTCGCCGATGCTTACGACCGTCACGCGCTCGCCGTAGGCATCGCCGAAGAACGCCAGCGCGCCCCCGGCCCTGGCCTCTTCGAGGCTCTTCTCGGAACGCTTCAGCGGGATGTCGGCCACGACCTGCGCGTACACCAGCCGCTCGACCGCCGCGACCTGCTCCAGCTTCATCGGCTCGAACGCAGCGAAGTCGAACCGCAGCCGTCCCGGCTCAACCAAGGAGCCTTCCTGTTTCACATAGTCACCGAGCGTCTTCCGGAGCGCCGCGTGCAGCAGGTGAGTCGCGGTGTGGGCCCGCTCGATCTCGCGCCGCCGCTCCTTGTCTACGGCGGCGATGACCTTGCCGGCAACGATCTCACCCCCCACACGCTTCGCCTTGCAGGCAGGCATACCGTGCTTTGTATAGGTGCCGAGCACCTCAAGCTCGAACCCCTCGCCGATAATCCGACCGGTATCGCCGACCTGACCGCCCATCTCGGCATAGAACGGGCTCTGCTTCAGCACGACTTCGTAGAGACCGTCGGGCAATTGTGCGAAGCTCGCTATCTCGGTGTCGGCCTCATCATGCTCGTAGCCAACGAACTCCCAGTCGGCCGCGCCCTCGTGCGCCGGGCCGGCAGTCGTGCTGATGAATGTCTCCTTGCGGCTCCGTTCGCGTTGCTCCTGCATCGCCCGCTCGAAGCCGTCGGTGTCGAGCTTCACACCGGCCTCCTCGGCCAGCTCCTTGACCAGTTCGATGTGGAACCCGAACGTATCGTGCAGCTTGAACAGATCTTCGCCCGGAACCACACCCTCGCGCTTGTGGGCTGCCAGCACATCCTGCCAGCGCTCAAGGCCGGCATCCAGCGTGCGCAGGAACCGCTCTTCTTCGGACTTGATGATGAGCGCAGCCTGCTCGCGCTTGGCCACGGCCTCCGGGTACCACTGCCGCATCAGCTCGACGACCTCGCCCGATACCTTGTACATGAACGGTTCGGCCACGCCCTGCCGGTGGGCGAAAAGCAGCGCCCGGCGCAGGATGCTGCGCAGGACATAGCCTCGGGCCTCGTTCGACGGAATTACGCCGTCGGCAATCGCAAAGGTCAGGGCCCGCGCGTGGTCCGCAGCCACGTACAGCATCTGCCGCTCCTCGCCCGAAAATGGGGACTGTCCCGCAGCAAGTCCGACGCGCTGCTCCGAGGGACTGTCCCCTTTTTCGGAGCCAGCCTGCCCCCATCTCTCGCCGAGCATCTTCGCAGTCGCTTTCACAATCGGGGCATACAGGTCGGTTTCGAATATCGTCTTCTTCTTCTGGGAAACCATCGCCAGTCGCTCCATGCCCATGCCGGTGTCGATGCCCCGGTTCTTCAAGGGCTCGCGCGTGCCGTCCGGCAACTGGTTGTACTGCGGGAAGACGATGTTGTAGACCTCGCTGAACCGGTCGCAGTCGCAACCCGGAGCGCAGGTTGCCTTGCCGCAGCCGAATTCCAACCCTAGGTCGACGTAGATTTCCGAGCACGGGCCGCAGGCGCCGCCGCCGCCGACCGGCCCCCAGAAGTTATCCTCGGCGCCGAGTCGCACCACTTTGTTCTCGGGCAGGCCGACCTTCGTGCGCCAGATGTTGTACGCCTCCTGGTCCTCCTCGAGGACCGTGGCGGAGAGCCGTTCCACGTCCAGTTTCACGACCTGGGTCAGGTACTCCCACGCCCACGGAATCGCCTCGTGCTTGAAATAATCCCCGAACGAGAAGTTGCCGAGCATCTCAAAGAAGGTGCCGTGGCGCGGGGTCTTGCCTACCTGGTCAAGGTCGGACGCACGCAGGCACTTCTGGATGGACGTCGCCCGGCGGTACGGAAGCTCGACCGTCCCCGCCCAGTAGGGCTTGAACTGGACCATGCCCGCGCCGGTGAAGAGCATGGTCGGGTCGTCCCGCGGAATCAGTGACGAACTCGGCACGACCCGGTGGTCTCGCTGGGCGTAGAACTCCAGAAACGTCCGGCGCAACTCGCGATGGTTCATAGAGGGTCTATTGTATAGACAAACTCAGCCCACGCAACAGAATGCAGAGCCGGTCAAGTGGATGCGGATTCTTCAAGGTCGATAACCTGACGGATCGTGTCCGGCGAGAAGCCGCGGCGGGCAAGTAAGGCGTACAGGCGGCGTTTGAGAACGTCCGGTTCCAGCCGCCGGTTGCGGCTCAGGTACTTCTCGGCCACTTCGCGCGCGGCTTCCTTCTCGTCCGGCGCTGTGGCCAGAGCGGCTTCGATGTGTTCCTTCGCCACGCCGCGCTTGAGCAACTCACCCCGCACCCGCCATTTGCCCTTGTGACCGATGGTTATGCGGTCCTCGGCAAACCGTCGAGCGAACCCGGCGTCGTCGACCATCTTCAGCTCGGCCAGCCTTTCGAACGTGCGGGAGACGATATCCGGCGAGAAGCCCTTTCGAGTGAGCCGCTGCGTCAACTCGCTGGCAGTTCTTGCCTTGTAGGAAAGCAGGAGGAATGCGTACTGCCGCGCCTCGTGCAGCTGTTCTTCATGGGCAATCCGGTCGAGCTCGGCGCGGTCGACCTCGCGCCCGACGCGCAAGCCGAGCGCGCCTACCGTCTCGTTGGACAAACCGAAGAGGAATGCTCCGTCGAGGAAGACCGAGACCCGCCGTTTATTTCTTTTTTGCGGCTGGAGCGCGGTTATCTTCATCGGCGGCTTCGCGCTGCCCTATCTTGCTGGCCTTCGGTATCTTCAGTTTCTCGTAGAGCTGCGCCTCGGCTTTGGCCGCGACCGGCGCGTTCTCCTTCAGGAACTCAACCGCCGAGTCCCGACCCTGGCCGACTCTCATGTCGCCGAACGAGTACCAGGTGCCTGACTTGGTGAACACTCCCTGCTCCACGCCCATGTCCACCAGCTCGCCGAAACGCGAAATGCCTTGGCCGTAGATCAAGTCGAACTCGGCGATGCGGAACGGCGGCGCGACCTTGTTCTTGACGACCTTAACCCGGGTCCGGCTGCCGATCACGTTCTCGTCCTTCTTGATGGCGGCGATGCGCCGGATGTCGAATCGCATGGTGGCATAGAACTTCAGTGCGAGGCCCCCGGTCGTGGTCTCCGGGCTGCCGAACATCACCCCGATTTTCTGGCGGATCTGGTTGGTGAAGATGGCGCAGGTCTTGGAGCGCGCGGTGACGCCGGAGAGCTTGCGCATCGCCTGCGACATCAGCCGCGCCTGGACCCCGACGAACGCGTCGCCCATCTCGCCCTCGATCTCGGCCCGCGGCACCAGGGCCGCGACCGAATCGATGACGAACAGGTCAAGCCCGCCGGAGCGGGTCATCATCTCGGCGATTTCGAGAGCCTGCTCGCCGGAATCGGGCTGCGATACCAGCAGGCTGTCGAGGTCGACGCCGAGCGCTTTGGCGTAGTTCGGGTCGAGCGCATTCTCGGCGTCGATGAACGCTGCGGTCCCGCCGAGTTTCTGGCACTGGGCAATGATGTTGAGGACGAGGGTCGTCTTGCCCGACCCCTCGGGTCCGTAAATCTCGACAATCCGGCCGCGCGGCACACCGCCCACGCCGAGCACGGCATCCAGCCCGATCGAGCCGGTCGGAATCGCGTCGACGCTAACCGCGGGCGTGTCCTGGCCGAGCCTCATCACCGCGCCTTTGCCGAACTGCTTCTCAATCTGCCCCAGGGCGCTACCGAGGGCTCTGGTTTTCTCGTCTTCTTTTGCCATCTTGCCTCCTGCGTTCGGGAATCATCAAAGCTCGCAGAGTATAGATTTCACTACCGCCAAGTCAAGCCGCCAAAGGAAAGGGATCGAGGGATAGAGGGATCAAGGGGCCACATCTCAAACCTCGCATCTTACATCCTGCCTTCTGACTTCTTACTCGACCAGCGTTCCCCGCTCCCATTTTGCACTTTGACTTCGTCCACAGCCCTCTTCTCCAGGTCGTACAGCCTGAACCGCACGGCTTTTAGCTTCCCGGCCAGCCCCGGCTCCGCTACCTTCAACACCTCTTCCAGCACCCGCGCCGACTCCTCGGCCCGCTTGAAGTTGGCCAGCAGTACGTCTTCCAAGCTCTTTCGCTTTGCCCGGTCGAACCGGTCGCTTCTCCCGAGGTCGGTTTCGCTCTTCCGGCTCAGGACAACGTCCTTCCGCAGCGCGCGCGTCTCCTTTCCGATTCGGGTCCTCAAGGCTCGTACTCCGGCCAGCAGCCGTGGCTTCTCCAGCCCGAGCCGGACAACGTCCTCGACTACCCGCAGGCCTTCACTCAGCCGGTTGAGGTTCACGTCGATGATGCGGGCGGTGCGTGGGTCAATCACTCTGCCAGCTTAGGTCGCGAGCCGGGCAAGTCAAGACAATGGCAGCGGCCCGGCCGAGGGCCGGGCCGCAATGCTCTTACGCCGAAATCGACTGAGCTACTTCCTCGTCTTCTTCTTGGCAGTCTTCTTCTTCGGTTTCGCCTTGGCCGTCTTCATCGGCACGCCGCAGCAAACCAGTTCATGCGTCTCGCATCCGCACTCGTCGCACACGGTTACCGCGAGCCCGCACAAACCACACACCAGCTTCTCGCCTTTCTTCATACTACAACTCCTTCATCGTCCTCAACTGCAGCAGCAACAGCCGCCGGCCTTGTTTGCCGGAGCATCCTTCGGCTTCATCGGCTTGCCGCAGCAGGTCATGCTGCATCCCTTGCAGGTGCAGCCCTTGGTCACGGTCACTTCCGCGCCACAACTGTCACAACTGAACACATCGCCTATGGAGTTAGCCATACAGGTTAGACTTCATTCCCGGGGCGAAGGGTTTCTTTGCCTACGGAATGACCGCCCAGAGGTCAAGGCCGATGGTGAAGTTGGGAATCGCCCCGCCCTTGGACATGGCGGCCAGCGGCACTGCCACCTTAGGCTTCAGCCAGAGCGGCCCGGCCGGGTTCCAGGTCATCCCCAGGCCGACCGAATGCTGGCCCGCACCGCTCAGCGCCTGCTTCACCCCGCTGACGGCATTGTCGGCCTTCATCGTTCCCGACAGGGTAACGAAGAAGCTGGCCTTCTTGCCGAGTGCGAAGTCCGGGAAGACGACGTACTCAAACTGGTTTCCGACCTTGGTGGTATCGTTGGTCTTCCCGTTAATCCAGTACCCCAGCCGCGCGTGCGCGACCATCGGGCCGATCTTGGCCGTCTGTGCGGCGGCGCCCAGACCGACGTCCAGCGTCCGGTCGCCCAACGACAGAACCAAGTCCTTGGCCGACGTTGGCATCATGATAGCGGCCGCCAGCGTCACCTTTACCGGCAGAACCCCACCTAGCAGGCCGTAGCGAAGCATCAGCGATGCATCGCCGAGGCCGAATGCGCTACTGGCGCCCTGGTTCTTGGACACGACCGGAGCAACCGCCAGCACCTCGAGCTTGCTCAGCGGGCAGAGGCCCACTATCACGTCGGCGCTCAGCGTGCTCGTCTGCAGGCTGTCCGGCAACGCCACGTACTTCCCGGTGGGGTCGTCGTACGTCTGCGTCGTCCGGGAAAAACCCGATGCCACATAGCCCACAAACTGCAGCGGCTTAATCACCGACGCGCCGCGCGACAGCATATACGTCGCGCTCGCGTTGCCGGCCATGACCGCCAGCACCAGAGCCATCACCGTCAGTTTCTTCATATACGCCTCCTGTTCTGTAATCGTCTGCGACTATTGTCTCCGCTCTCCTCTCCCGACTCATCTCCCTTGTCCCTGCCAGCGTAGCCAAAACCCACGCGGAATCAAGCGCGGATGGCCGGCCCGGAAACCGGAGTTGAACCGCCAAGGTCCGAAGAGGACCATCCGCAGATCACGCAGACGATGCCGACGCCCGGAACCCGAGACCTCCTTAGTGTCCAGTGGTAACTGGGAACTGGACACTGGTGACTAGCGCCGAGTGCATGGTCGCTACTTGACGTTCGGGGTACACGGCCCTATTCTCACCAACCGATGAAGACGACACTACGTACCCGCAAGCTCGAAGAACTGAACTGGATGGAGTTCAGGCGCCTCGTTCCGAAGCAGACCGATGCCGTGCTCCTGCCGGTCGGCACTATCGAAGCCCACGGCGTGACCGGGCTCGGCACAGACAACCAGATACCCTCCTCCATCGCCGAACGCATCGCCGGCAAGGTGAACGCGCTCATCGCACCGGCAGTGAACTACGGCATCACCAAGTCGCTCCTGCCCTACCCCGGCTCGCTGACCGTGCCGCCCGAGACCTTCGAGCGCTACGTAGCCGAGGTCGCGGCCAGCCTGGCCGACGCCGGGTTCAGGCGAATAGTAATCCTCAACGGCCACGGCGGGAACACCGAAGCCCTGAAGAACGTCACCACACGTCTGTATCGCGACAAGCAGGTCTACAGCATGGTCCTCGACTGGTGGACGCTCTGCGCCGAGGAAATCAAGCAGGTCTACGGCCACGTAGGCGGGCATGCCGGGACCGACGAAACAGCCATGGTACAGGTAGACCACCCCGAGGATGTGCGAAAGCAGAACTACTCAAAGGACCTCGCGTTCACCGTCCAGCCCGGGCTCGCCGCCGTGCCGTTCCCCGGTTCCATCATCCTGTACAAGCAGGACGAAGGTTATCCGGACTTCGACCCGGCGAAAGCCGAACAGCTCATGACCGCGGTCTGCGCCAAGGTCGCGGCGACCATCCTCGACGTCTTCAAGCGCTGGTCGCGTATCCGGTGAGCGAGCCCGTCGCCATCCGCCGGGCCGCTCCCGGCGACTACGAAGCCATCTGCGAACTGGCCGACGTAATGGACCAACCGCAGCGCGAAGCCCTGCCCGACCGCTTCCGCAAACCATCCGGCCCGACCCGACTGCGCGACCGGACCGAGAAACTGATGCGCGATGCGGACACGTTCCTCGCCGTGGCCGAACTGGAGAACCGGGTCGTCGGCGTCGCCAACACCGGCCTGCGCCGGATGGGCGACCACCCGCAGAAGCACCTCGGAGAAACTCGAAGCTCGAAATCAGAATTCCGATTCAAGCTCGAATGCTCCAATGCCGACAGACCGGACTCATTCGGTATTCGGGTTTCAATCGTCATTCGAGATTCGTCATTCGGAATTGTCCTCTACGGCCCCAGCCTGCCGCCGCCTTCTTCGCCTCGCTCGGCCTGACGCCCCTTAGCCACCGTCTCGCCCGCCGCTTCGACGCCTGACGCCGCCAAGGTCAGGACAAGGACATCCGCAGATTACACAGATTCATGCCCTCCTCCCTCTCCTCTTTGAGGAAAGGGTCAGGGTGAGGAGTCCCGCGGCACGGGACATGACCGATTCGAAGGCACATGACCGCGAAACGGGAACTGTCCCGCCTAAATGGGGACTGTCCCGCGCTGAGTCCGACCCATTCGGCTCGCTCTGTCATTCCGAGGGAGTCCGACGA
>CAZSUX010000136.1:0-3387 GCA_964610135.1 uncultured bacterium
AGTCTCACCGAGACAGCAGCCTCCGCGGATGGTCTGGACCTGCGACCCGAACGGCTTGGCGCGGTAGCGCCTCGGTCTTGGCTCACCATTCGCGGGCAACCTCGAGGTGTACCCGGTGTACCGGATCGGATTCGCCGCCGGGGTCGAGGAAACGCCGAACGCCGAAGTGCGAACGACGAACGTGGCCACCATCGTCCGCGGAGTATTGGTGCTCGACGCAGTAGGTAGTAGACAGAATACAGCATACAGGGCGGAGTTGCTGGACATCAGCGGGCGTAGGGTGATGGACCTTAGTCCCGGTCCGAATGATGTCCGGGCGCTGGCGCCGGGGGTGTACTTTGTCCGGGAAGCTCAAGCGCAAGCGCAAGCTCAAGCCATTCGGAAGGTCGTCGTCACCCAGTAGACGCAGACAGCCGCAGGACAAACAGACTCAGCGGTCAGTCCGGGACACCCAGAAACGCGGCTTTCGGGGCGCGAAATCCGGCAGGGCGGATACGGAGCGGCAGTTGGTGTGGTTAGGCACGCCTTGATCAACCTACGTAGCCGAACGAGGCCGCTTTAGGCGCGGTCAAGGTCGGCGAAATCGACCCTCCGGGAACCACGGTGGGAACCGTTCCCGGGACGGTTCCCAGGGTGGTCTCCACGGTGACTCGGAAGGGCAGCTGGAAGGCGACTTTGACCCCTGTTTCCGGGCGGGTCTACGGCGCGAAACCGACCGCGACTCGGCAGTCAATTCCGAAGGCCTAATGCAGCCCGACTTGCCGGCTGATTCGGACAATCTGTTGCCAACCGGTTCTGAAGGCGGTTGCCAACGTGACTCCGAAGGTGGTTTGCGGACGGGTTTGTGGTTTGACTCGCAAGGCGAGTCCCGAAGCCTCGTTCCGAGCACCGCAGCAACGGCCCGGCTGCATTGAACCACAGCGCGGCCTCGGAGGCCGCAACCAAACCCGATGGAACCACAGATGAACGCAGATGGACACAGATTGAGTCCCGAATCGAACTCGTTTCTTGCGTCAACGCGGACGGCATTTGACGGTGGTTGCCAAGAACTTGGCGGCCCCAGGACAGAGGCGACGGAGAGAAACAACGTCGCGAAAACGACGATCCTGTAGGCTTGTAGCACAGAGAGCACGGAGAAACACAGAAATACAAGCAGGCCACTCATGGTCACCCGACAGGTGTTGTCTTTGGCGGCCACAACCGTTTGACTCTGTGCGCTCTGTGGCCTCTGCGGTTGCCTCCATTCCGGTCTCCGGGTCGGCGGGTCGGCTTGACTTTAGCTCCCAACTGAATATCCTACTCTGTCTAATTCTATGCGCAAAACAGCAGGTTGCATCCTATCCGCCGTCGTTCTGGTGGCAATGGCCTTCGGCCAGCCGCCGACCATCCCGATTGCGCCTGTTCCCGCCCACGCGGGCGCGCCTGAACGGACTGCCCTCATATACCTACCCCAGCAGCTATTCAACGAGCAGGAGTTCGAGCCGGCATTGCGGCGTCTATCCCTGGCCGGAGTCGCAACCCGGCTCGCCGCATCCGACAGTGGCGTCGCGGTCAGCATGAGCCAGTTGGTGGTGAGGCTCGACCTGGCATTGCGCGACGTCAAGGTTGCCGACTATGCCGGGCTCGTCCTCATCGGCGGTTCCGGAGCCGCGATCTACTGGGATGATACGCTGCTCCAAGCCAAGTGCCGCGAGTTCGCCAACAGCGGCAAGGTTGTGGCCGCCATCGGCATCGCGCCGGTGACGCTTGCCCGGGCCGGCGTGCTCAAAGGAAGAAAGGCAACCGCGTTCCGCGACCGTGCTACCAAAGACTGGCTGACGCAGGCCGGGGCGAAGTTCAGCTTCAAGGGTGTGGTGGCCGACCGCAACATCATCACTGCGCAATCTTCCGAGCAGGCGAGCGCCTTCGGCCAGGCTGTGGCCGCGGCGGTGCTGAACTCGCAACCCGCAACTCGTAACTCCGCAAAGTGACATGCGCGTGGCGGTGCAGCGGGTGACGAGGGCCAAAGTGACGGTAGACAGCGAGACCACCGGAGAAATCGGGCCGGGGATGCTGCTGCTCGTCGGCGTTGGCCGTGAGGACAACGAGGAAACGTGCCGCCGGATGGCATCGAAGGTCGCCCGGCTGCGGATATTCGACGACGAAGCCGGCAAGATGAACCTCTCTTTACTCGATACGCACGGCCAGGCGCTGGTGGTATCGCAGTTCACGCTCTACGCCGACACGAGCCGGGGCCTGCGGCCGTCGTTCACGAACGCGGGCGCTCGTTCCCACGGTGGCGCAGCCACACCGGCACGCGCGAAGGAGCTGTACGAGCGGTTCGTATCCGAGCTTTCGTACTTGGGAGTGCCGACCCGCACCGGCCGGTTCGGCGCGCACATGGCCGTGGAGCTGGTCAACGATGGACCGGTGACATTGATGCTGGAAGAACCCGATGAGAACAGGATTCCAGGGGCCAAGGGTCCAGCTGTTCAGGCCGGGACCCCCGAACCCTCGAACCCCGGAACCCCTTCCGAGAGGAGCACTGCCAGTGGTTAAAAGCATGACCGGCGTAGGCCGGGCCGAAGCGATTCTGCCGCCGTGGAACTCGAAGATAGTCGTTGATATCCGTGCGGTCAACCACAAGTTCCTGGAGCTGACGGCCAAGCTGCCGTCCCAGATTGCCGGGTACGAGGGCGAGGTCCGTGACATGGTGCGCCGTCGGGTCCGCCGCGGCTACATCCAGTTGCAGGTTTCGCTCGACGAGAGCGCCGAGGCCCCAACGCTCGAGCTCGACCATCGGAAGGTACGCGACTATCTCCGGCTCTCCCGCGAACTGAAGACGAAGTACCGGATTCCGGGCGAGGTCGACCTCGACACCGTGCTGTCCTATCCCGGCATCATCGCGCTGCGGAATCCCGACGCTGACCACGGCCGGCTGTGGCGCCGCTGCCGTAAGATCATCGCCCAGGCCCTGAGCCGGCTGGTTCAGATGCAGCGGGTTGAAGGCGCGGCCCTGATTCGCGACCTCAGGAAGCGCATCACCAAAATCCGCCATGCGGTCCTGGTGATCGAGAAGCGAGTGCCGGAGCGGCTGAAAGAACGCCGGAAAAACCTGCTCGCCCAGCTCAAGGACCTGAACGTCGAGTCCGACTCCAAACGCATCCTCGAAGAGGTCGCATTCATCAGCGAGAAGGTAGACATCCACGAGGAGTGCGTCCGCCTAAAGAGCCACTGCTCGATGTTCCTGGGAGCGCTTACTTCGTCAACGGCGTCCGGCAAGAAGCTCGACTTCATCGCGCAGGAGATGCTGCGCGAGACCGACACCCTGGCGGCCAAAGCCCGTGACATGATCATCTCGCGCCGGGCCATTGAAATAAAGGGCGAAATCGAGAAGCTGAAGGAACA
>CAZSUX010000136.1:3487-7679 GCA_964610135.1 uncultured bacterium
GTGTTGTCCTCGCCTTCCGGCGCGGGCAAGACCTCGATCTGCCGCGAGGTGGAGCATCGCGACCGGAACATCGCCTATTCGGTTTCAGCCACTACCCGGCCGAAGCGGAAGGGCGAAACCAACGGCCGCAGCTACTCGTTCTACTCGGCAAAGCAGTTCAGGCAACTTGAGGCAAGTGGCGGCCTGCTGGAGAGTGCCGGCGTCTATGACCACCGGTACGGCACTCCGAAGGCGCCGGTCCTGCGCTATTTCCGCGAGGGCCGCGACGTGATTGCCGACCTCGACATCCAGGGGATGCGCTCAAGCCGCAAGGCGCTGCCCGGTACGGTCAGCGTCTTCATCGCCGCGCCCGACTCGGGCGAGCTTGCCCGCCGTCTCCGCGGCCGCGGCACCGATTCGACCGAGGCCGTGATGCGGCGCGAGGCCGACCGGGAAAAGGAACTGGCGGCCATCCCGGAGTTCGATTACCTGGTGGTCAACGACCGGCTGAAGCAGGCGGTCGACGACGTGATGGCGATTATCCGGGCCGAAAGGCTCCGGACCTCGCGAATGAGTCCGACCGCATTTGCCCGAAACCCGAAACCGAAAACCGAAGGTAGGAGGCCACGGACATGAAAATAGTCTCACCCGAAGCGTTGAAAAAAGTCTACCCGAACAAGTACCTGGCAGTGAACATCGCCGCGCTCGAAGCTCGACGCATCATCGAGGGGATGCACAAGGACGAAATCCAACTGCCGGTCAGCCCCTATGAATACGCCCTCGGCATGACACTCAGGGGCGAGGTCAAGTGGGTGAAGATGACCGAGGCGGACATCGAGGCGCTGGCCCGCGAAGGCTTCGAGGAGCCGCCCATCAGCCGGATGCCATTCGTTCCGCGGCCGATGCTCTAGTCACCGGACCGCGATCAATCAGATGGAGGCCAAGGGGAAAGGAGAAAGTGGTAATGGCAAAGTCCCGACTTCGGACTTTCCACTTTCCTCTTCTCCACTTCGGGTGCTTCTAGGCGTCACCGGCGGCATCGCCGCGTACAAGGCGTTGGAGCTGGCCCGGCTGTTCCGCAGGGCCGGCTGGGACGTGCAGACGGTGATGACCAAATCGGCCCGCAAGTTCGTCGGCCCCGAGTCGTTCCGCGCCCTCACCGGCCACCCGGTCGCACTCGAGTTGTTTCCCAGAAGACGCGCTACGCTTGACGCATCACGCGCCATGCCGGACAACCAGTCCGGCGTAATGCGTAGAGCGTCCAGCGTCGAGCATGTTGACCTCGCGACCTCCGCCGACCTCGTGGTCGTGGCTCCGGCAACGGCCAACATCATCGGCAAGCTCGCGTCCGGAATCGCCGATGACCTGCTTTCGACCCTGTTGCTCGCGGTTCCGAAGGAAACGGTGCAGAATGGGAGGGCACTGTTCGCGCCGGCGATGAACACGAACATGTGGCAGAACCCGGCGGTTACCGCCAACGTCACTACTTTGGCCGCGGCCGGGTACCGGTTCATCGCTCCGGGAGAAGGCGAACTCGCCTGCGGAACGTCGGGCCCCGGCCGAATGGCCGAGCCCCCGGTTATCTTCGAGTACTGCCGGTCCGCGCTTGCCGCCCGCAGGTCCGCTCCTCAGTCCGGCAATCTGCAATCTGCAATCTGCAATCTGCAATCCCTCAGAGTCGTTGTCACGGCCGGCCGTACCGAGGAGCCGCTCGACCCGGTGCGGGTAATAACCAACCGCTCATCGGGACGGATGGGTGTCGAAGTCGCTCGTGCCTTCGTCGACGCCGGAGCCGAGGTACGTCTGGTCGCCGGCGAGCTGTCCGTGCCTCTGCCGCCGCGCGTTACGGTCACGCAGGCGCCAACGACCGAGAAAATGCTCCGCGCAGTCCTTGCCGCGCTGCCCCGTACGGACGTATTGGTAATGTGTGCCGCGGTCGCCGACTATCGCCCGGCCCGCGCTGCGACGGGCAAGCACCATGAGCCGATGATCACGGTCCAGCTCGAACGCACGCCGGACATCTTGAAAGAAGTGAGCCGACGCCGCCACCACGCGGTAGTGGTCGGCTTCTCACTCGACGACTCGCCTGCCCGAGCCCAGGCCAAGCTCAAACAGAAACAACTCGACCTCATTGTCGCCAACCCGTTTACCACTCCCGGCTCCGGTACTGTCAAGGCCCGGCTCATCTTCGGACGTCCGATATCCAAAGCCCGAAGTCCGAAGTCGAGGTCGCTGAAGCCGATGTCCAAACCCGACTTCGCCCGGCTGCTCGTGTCCGAGGTCGCTGAGTTACTCCGTGGGAGGACAAACAAATGAGCCCCGAACCCACCGCCGAATCTTCGCTCCGCAAGCCGCCGCAGGCGCTCGAAGCCGAGGCCGCGGTCCTCGGCGCGATGCTGCTTGACCCCGAGACCGTAACCACGGTGATGCAATATCTCCGGCCCGGTGACTTCTATCTCCAGGCCCACCGCAAGGTTTACGAGGCCGTCCTCACACTGTTCGACCGTAGTTCGCCCACCGATGTGGTCACCGTGTCCGGCGAACTGAAGCGGATGAAGGAACTCGACGCAGTCGGCGGGCAACCGTTCCTGTCCAACCTGCTCGAGGGTGTTTTGACCACCGCCAACTGCGAGGAACACGCCAAGCTCGTACTCGAGAAGTCGATCCAGCGCCAGCTCATCACCACCGCGACTGAAATCGTCCAGGCCAGCTACGACGAGTCCCGCCGGGCTGACGAACTGGTCGAGGAGGCCGAGCAGAAGATATTCGAGATTCAGCAGGCCGGCTCGCGCAAGGAATTCGCGGAGCTCAAGAAGCTGCTCAATATCGAAATGGAGCGGGTCGAGAAGGCGATCGGCGAGAAGAAGATGATAACCGGCATCGAGACCGGTTTCACCGAACTCGACGAGCGCACCAGCGGCCTGCAACCCGGCGAACTCATCATCATCGCCGGCCGTCCCGGCATGGGCAAGACCGCGCTGGCCCTGAACATCGCCTCCCGCGCCAATACGCGGCAGCCGGTTCCGGTGGCCATGTTCAGTCTCGAAATGTCGGCCGAGGCGCTGACCCAGCGGATGATGTGTTCGGAAGCCGGCCTCAACATGCACGCCCTGCGCCGTGGGATGCTGACCCCGCGCCAGCGCACGCGCCTGGCCGCGTCGTTGGGCCACCTGAACGACGCGAGAATCTACATTGATGACTCGTCCGGCCTGACCGCGCTCGACATGCGGGCGCGCGCCCGCCGGCTCCGATCCAAGCAGCCGCTCGGCATGATAATCGTCGACTACCTGCAGCTCATGGAAGCCCATGGCTCCCGACGCCGCGAGGCAAACCGACAGCAGGAAATCTCGGACATCACCCGCGCGCTCAAGGCCATGGCCAAGGAATTGTACGTCCCGGTCGTGGTTCTCTCCCAGCTCTCCCGCTCACCCGAGCGACGCGAGGACAAGCGGCCGGTGCTGGCCGACCTGCGCGAATCCGGCGCAATCGAGCAGGACGCGGACGTAGTCCTTTTCCTCTACCGCGAGGCCGCGTACAAGCGTCGCGAGGACCTTGACCCGAACACCGAGCGCGACGCCGAACTGACCATCGCCAAACAGCGCAACGGCCCGACCGACACGCTCAAGCTCGTCTTCCTCGCCGAGTGCATGCGCTTTGAGAACCGCGCCGGCCACGAACTCCCTGAGCCGCCGCACCCATCTGAAGAAGAGGAAATGGAAGACGCGCTGCCGGAATGAAGACCGCTTGCCGCTCACCGCTCACCGCCGCCCGCAATCTGAATTCTGATCCGGCCCGTACCTCAATTCTGCATTCTGGATTCTGGATTCTGGATTCTGGATTGTCCGTCCCATGAAGTCCTCCGCCTTCGTCTGCCAGAACTGCGGGTTCGAGACCCCGCGCTGGCTCGGCCGATGCCCATCCTGCGGCCAGTGGAACACGCTGGTCGAGGAGCAGCGGGTCACGAAGCGAGGCAAGGTCAACGAGCGCGTCCGGGTCGCGACGACCGGCGCCCGCCCGGTCAAACTCAGCCAGGTGCAATCGAAGTCGGCAAAGCGCAGCTCGACCGGCATCGGCGAACTCGACCGCGTGCTCGGCGGCGGCCTGGTTCCCGGCTCGCTTCTGCTCATCGGCGGCGAGCCCGGCATCGGCAAGTCAACTCTCACCCTGCAGGTCTGCAACGAGCTTGCCAAGGCCGGCACCAAAGTGCTCTACG
>CAZSUX010000137.1:0-7667 GCA_964610135.1 uncultured bacterium
GCAATCGCCCGAATCTGCTCATCGGTCAGGTTGCGGTTGAAGTCGCGCCGCGCCCGGATTCCGGAATGGGACGCGATGACCGGGGCGTCGCTCGTGTCGAGGATGTCGAACACGGTCTTGTCCGCGCTGTGTGAGACGTCAACGATGATCCCAAGTTCATTCATCCGGCGGACTGCCTGACGGCCAAGTGCTGACAGGCCGTTGTGCGGCCTTTTCTCATCGCTGCTCGAATCACCAAGCTCGTTGGAATTGCACCACGTGACAGTCAGCACGCGCACGCCGCGCTCGTGGAACCGGTCTAGGTTCTCAACCCTCCCCTCCAGCGCGTGTCCGCCTTCGACCCCGAGAACAGCCGCGATTCGGCCCGCGGCCACCGCCTGCCGGAATCCACTCGGTGTCCGTACCGGTGCGACGCTTTCCGTGCACCGTGCGCAGACCTCGTCGAACGCGTCTGCGCCCTTGAGCGCGAAGTCGCAATACTCGCAAGGTTTCAACTCAGTCGGACTGACCCAAATGGCAAAAACCTGGCCGTTGACCCCGCCCTCTTTCATCCGGGGGAAATCGAGGTGCCCCTTGTCCGACCGCTGCGTGATGTCCTTTCGGCCCTGAATGTGCTCGTACAATGCGTCAGTATGGAGGTCGACGAGCAGCGGGGGCGGGGAATCGGGAGTGGAAATGCGTGTCATGCGGGCAGGGGCGGCGTGCGCCCGTGTGCTGCGATTATAGTCCCGGCGCCCCGCCGGTCAATTCAGCGCGGCGCCCATTCAGGCGGATGCCGACGCCGCCAAGACCGGGCACAAACCCGAACCCTCAGACTCAGGCGCAAGTGCACCTCCGCCACTCGCCTCGGCGAGATCCCGGCCGCCGAGCGTCGGCGACTCTCCTTGACAGCGGCCGAGAACCCGGCTAGAACCATATCCTGCCACAAACGCAAAGGAGTAACTGTGCGGAAACTGCTGCTGCTTGCCTTGATGCTCACACTCGTCTTATCGCTGGGCTGCGCGTCCAAGGGATGGAAAGTGCTTCTCCGGCTCGGCGCCGGCAAGGTCGAAACCACGCCCGATGGCTCACGGGTCTCGGTCCTCGTCGCGGTCACGAACACGGAAGGTGAGTACCCAGACGCGGACCTGGACGTCACGCTGACCAACAAGAGCGACGGGGTCTCGACCACGGTCACGGTGCCCGCGAACAAGGGCACTTGGACGGGCTGGATCTTCTACACCGACGGCCGGGTCTGGCCGACCTCGGATATCGAAGCGACCGCCGTGACGCCCGAGGGTAAGACCATTTCGGCCAAGAGCCACTACGCTGCAGACGGGACGCCCTTGCCCGGGCCGGCCACCTCGTTCGAGCTCGACACCGCGAACCAGCAGGTCGTCATGACCGTCGGCGCGGTCAGCGGAGCGAAGTCGTATCGTTTCTGGCTGGGCCGCGGCACCGCTACATTCGACATCGCCTGGAGCAGCACGTTCCGCAGCACGCCGTATGCTGATACGCTGTCGCTCGATTCGCTGTCCTCCGGCCAGCTCTACACACTCTGGGGCCTGGCCACGAACCTCGACATGCCCGCGCTGAGGGACGGTCCGGCAGCGCTCAAAGACGTCCCGGCCCTCGCCACGCAGACGCTCGCAAGCGGCGGAGAGTTCACCAACCCGTTGGCCGTCGGCCGGCTCCGACCCAGCGTACCGCTCACGGCCGTGCCGGGCGTCCTGCAGACCATCACCGCCGAGTAGAGGCCGTGTCTTCTGCCGACCCCCATCGATGATTGATGGACGGCCGGGAGACGAATAGTATGGCTGTTTGTGGCACCGAAGCTCCGAATAATGACGAAAGGAACCAGACCTAGAGAGAACCCTCCGTCCAGCGGTCCTGACCGTAGCCTTGGTGCTTCCGGTCGCCTGCCGGTCTAAGTCACCCAACACAACGCCCGGGGGTCCCACTGGCTCGTTCGTGACGGACAGCAAACCGCAGAGACAAGCTGCCACAGACCAGGGCCGGGACGCGCCCGTGTCCGGCACCGTCGGACTCGATGCAACGGCGCTACTGACGACGACCAAGCTCCCTGACCTATCCGGCGCGGTCAAGACGCTGACGGAACGTAGTGGCAAAGCCGGTATTCTGCATGCGTTCGTGGACACCAGATGCCCGTTCTCAAACGTAGCCATCCGCGAGATGCAGAAGGTCGCTTCCGTGCTCGAGAGGTACGACATCGCAAGCCTCCTGGTCAACGTCGGCGAGCCCGAGGCGACGGTGCGGAAGATCTACGCTCCCGACGTCCCGATTGTCTACGACGCCAGCAGAGCGACCCAGAAATGCTGGAACGTCCTGTCAGTGCCGACCGTTGTTCTCGTGGACTCGGCCGGCGCGGTCACCTATCAGGGCGGAGCCGCCTGGGCTCCCGTAGCAGCCGCGGCGGAGAAGATGCTCAGCCTGACGGCCGGCACGGTGATGCTGGAGGCCCAGAGCACGACCCAAGGCTGAGCCAGAAACTAGCGCTGCCCGTCGGGCAGCCGTTAAGGAGCGTCTGGGTCGAGCTACAGCTTCGTCCGCCGAAGACGAAGGGAGTTAGTTACGACGTTGATGGAAGACAAGGCCATCGCCACTTCGGCCATGATGGGATGGAGCAGGCCGAGCATGGCCAGAGGTATCGCGACAACATTGTAGGCGAACGCCCAGAACAGGTTCTGCCGTATCTTCACAAAGGTCGCACGCGAGAGCTTGACCGCCGAGACCACGCCTGCCAGACTGCCGCGTACCAGCGTCACGTCCGATGACTCAATCGCTACGTCCGTACCGGTGCCGATGGCGATACCGACGTTGGCCGCCTTCAAGGCGGGCGCGTCGTTGATGCCATCGCCGACCATGGCCACGTTGCCGAACTCTTTCTGCAAGTCCATCACGACCTGCTGCTTCTGCGCGGGCAGGACTTCCGCGACTACCCGCTCAATTCCGACTTCGCGGGCAATCGCCTCCGCAGTCTCGCGGTTGTCGCCGGTCAGCATCACCGGCACGATGCCTAGCGCCTTCAGACCCGCAATCGCCTCAGCCGAGTCCGGCTTGACCGTGTCGGCCACGCCGATGACGCCGAGCAGCTTGCCGCCGGCCGCGACGTGAAGCACGGTTCGCGCCTGGCTCTGCAGCCCGGCCACCGCTTCAGCTAGGAACTGATGGTCAATCCCGGCATCAGCCAACAGCGCCTCTTTGCCCACCAGCAACGACTGGTCGTCAACCGTTCCGCTGATGCCCTTGCCCGGCACCGCCCGAACGTCTTTCACCCGGGGCAGGGAGAGCTTGTCCGCTTCCGCGGCAGCGATAACCGCTCCGGCCAGGGGATGTTCTGACCCCCGTTCCACTGCTGCAGCCGGCCCCAGCACGTCGGCCCGCTGGAGACCGGCGACAGGAATCACGTCGGTCACCGCAGGCCGGCCCTGGGTGATCGTACCGGTTTTGTCGAACACCACGGCACGCACGTCTTTCAGGGTCTGAATCGCCTCGCCGGAGCGGAAGAGAATCCCGCGCTCCGCGCCCATACCCGAGCCAACCATCAGCGCAGTCGGAGTCGCGAGCCCCAGAGCGCACGGGCAGGCGATCACCAACACCGCGACCCCGGCAAAGAACGCGAGCGACACGACCGATAGATTCGGGTTCACCCACGGCAGGAACGTGGAGGCCCACTCCAACATCGGCCTCAGGCTCGGCGTCAGGAAGAGCCACGCGGCAAAGGTCGCCACCGCGACCAGCAGGACCACAGGCACGAACCTGGCCGTGACCTTGTCGGCAAACGCCTGGATCGGAATCTTCGTGCCTTGCGCCTGTTCGACCAGCTTGATGACCTGGGAGAGGAACGTGTCCTTGCCCACGCGCGTCGCCTCGACCTTGATGAGGCCGTTGCCGTTCACGGTCGCACCGATGACCTCGTCTCCGGCCTTCTTCTCGACCGGCAGGGATTCGCCGGTCGCCATCGACTCATCAACGCTAGTCGTGCCTTCGACAATGCGGCCGTCGGTCGGTATCTTCTCGCCGGGCCGAATGACCATCATGTTGCCGGGCGTAAGCTGCGCCGCGGGGATCTCCTTCTCGACGCCGTCGGCGAGTTGAATCCGCGCGGTGCGCGCCCCGAGCGCGACCAGCTTCTTGATTGCCTGTGAGGCCCGTCCCTTGGCCCGCGCCTCGATGTAGCGGCCGGTCAGGAAAACGGCCATCACCATCCCGCCGGCGTCGGCAAAGCTCTTGATCGGCAGCCCGGCCAGCACCGCAACGCCCGACCCCAGAGCCGCGGAGACACCGAGCACTATGAGCACGTCCATCGAAGCCGAACCCGCCCGCACCGAACCCCATGCCCCGCGTATCGCGTTCCAGCCCGGGCCGAACAGCACTGCGGCACAGAAGGCGACGTCAATCCAGACCATGCCCGGGATGTGGAACAGGTGCAGACCATGCGGCACCATCAGCAGCATAGGCACCATCCCGAGAACCCAGGCCCATACCAGCCGGTTGCGGGCATGGCGGAGCTCGCCTTGGGCGCGGTCCTCGGCGCCGGCCTCGTCGTGCCGAATGTCGTACCCAACATCGGTGACTGCCTTCTCCAGCGACGCGACCGGCGAGACCTTGGGGTCGAACTCGACAATGGCCTTCTCGATGGCGAAGTTCACGGTCGCGGCCTTCACGCCCGGCAACCGGTTGAGCGCCTTCTCCACGGTCGCGACGCAACTCGCGCAGCTCATACCGCCGACCGAGAGAGTAGCGGTTTCAATCTTGCCCAGTTCCGGCTTCTCGAGAATCACCGGCTCGGGCAGTCCGGAGTCGCTCTCCGCCATCCGCTCTCCGCCATCCGCACCCGACATTCTGACTTCTGCATTCTGCATTCTGGCTTCTGAGTTCGGCTGAGCCAGGAACCGCTCCGGCTCAGCCTGGAATCGCTTCAGGCAACTGGGATTGCAGAAGTAATAGGTGGTTCCTTTATAGTCCCACTTGCCGGCCTCGCTGCCCTCGCTAACGACCATCCTGCAGACAGGGTCAATATGAGATTGCCGATTGACGATTGCAGATTGTAGATCATCCGGCCCCTTGGTGTCTTGGTGTCTTGGTGGTGAGATTTCGTCAGATCTGACTTCTGCCTTCTGCATTCTGACTTCTTCCTTCGGCTTCCCGCTCAGATACAGCTCCGGGTCGGACTGGAACCGCTTCAGGCAACTGGCATTGCAGAAGTAGTAGGTAGTTCCCTTGTATTCCCACTTGCCCGCTTCGCGGCCCTCAATGACGTGCATCTTGCAGACCGGGTCGACGTGAGACTCTGCCAGCCCGCCGGGCGCAGCAATGGGTTCAGGCACCGTCTGTTCGACCGGCATCTCGGTGCCGATGTAGGACTCCGGGTTCTGCTGGAACTTGCGCGCGCAGGCTTTGGAGCAGAAGAAGTACGTGGCGCCGTCGTATTCGCGCCGCGCCGCCTCCTGCCCCTCGATGACCTCCATCTTGCAGACCGGGTCGATGTGAACCGCGTGTGCGTTGTTACGCATCTACCTATTGGACGGCTCGCGGCCCGATGTGATTCATCAGCTGTACAGGGAATCCATGCCCGGCTTGCGGTTCTCGCAGGCCCGCCGGACCACCGCCGCGACCCGGCGCCGGCGCGTCTCGGCCTGCTTCGCGTCCGCGACCCAGCCGATGTACATGTTCCGGTAGGTGGGGGCGAACTTGTCGAAGTTGCGCCACGCTTCAGGCACCTTCTTCAGCGCCTTCCGCAGGTCTGCGGGAAGTTCCGGTGCTGTTCGCGATGTGTATACCGATTGCCATTTGCCGCCCCGCTTCGCGGCGCGCACCGCAGCCAGCCCGGCTTCGGCCATCCTGCCTTCGGCAGTCAACCTTCTGACCTTCGTCCGATTGACCAACGACCAGATACTGCCCTTCCGTCGCGGGGTCCAGCGCTGCCGGAACTTGTCCTGGTCCACCGCGTGTATCTGACCGTCAATCCACCCGAAGCAGAGTGCCTCGTCCAGCGCCTCCGGATAGCGGAGTCCGGACTTCGCGAGCTTCTTGTACATGTAGACCCACTCGCCCTGCGACTTCGCGTGGTTGCGCCGGAGCCACTTCCGCCACTCGGCGGCGCTACGAAAGTCGAGAGGCTCAGTCGGGTTCTTTGGGATTCGGGACTTGGTCATTCGGGCTTGATTCTTCATTCGAGCTTCGTCATTCGGACTCCCGTTCTGCTTCCAGCAGAACGGAGAGGGCGGGATTCGAACCCGCGGTACCCTTACGAGTACACGTGCTCTCCAGGCACGCCCGATCGTCCACTCCGGCACCTCTCCGAGGATCAGGATTCCAGGGGTCAAGGAATCAAGGGGTCCAGGGTCCTGCACTCGAATCCTGGATTCCTTGAATCCTCGATTCCTGCACGGGCCAGCTTATCCGATGCTGCCCGGCTGTCAAACCGGAGACTACTTGATAAGGACCAGCGTCCCCGGCTTGACCGCGTCGACAATGGTCTTGAGCGGTATCGAGTCGAGCTCGATGTAGTTGTGGTCAATCGCCTCAGCTGGTACCTCCTCGCTCACCCGGCCGTGAATCACGAGGTCGCCGCCAAGGTAAACAGCGCCCGCGCCGAAGGCGTCCTTCACGCAGCGCTCAGCCGAGTCGGCCGGCGGCACGACCCCCTCGAGCCGGTACAGCCAGTCCGGGCGGAACCAGGTCGTCCGAACCTGCTTGCTCAAGACCTCCAGCGTCGCCCTGGGCAGGGCCAAGTACTCATCTGCTCCCTCTCGTACCTGGCGGAGCTGGTACTTCGTCTCCATTATCGTCTTGTCCTGAACTGCAAGTGTAAGTCTCCTCTCCGCGCGGTTGATGACGAGGTACGGCTCGCGCCGGGAGAGCGATGCAATCCGGTAGTTCAGGTACTGCGCATCCTGTTCGAGCTTGGCCTTGACCGCCTGCAGGCTGTCATACCGTCCGGCGACGACCTGCGCCTCGGCGCCCGCCTCGCGGTCCGCGCGCATCAACTCGCGCTTGCCCACCGCGTCGGCCAGCCGAACCAGGGCAAGACTGCCGACCACGGTCGCGACCACGGCGAGGATGCTGCTGGTTCTCTTGCCCATCAGAATATGAACACCTTGGTCCTGACCTGCACCGAATCGAAGAGCACTTTCAGGTCCCCTAACCCGACCCGGATGCAGCCGTGCGTCACGCTCCGGCCGAGCAGATGCTCCTGCGGAGTGCCGTGGATCATCACGCCGCCACCGAGGTCAAGGAGGTACGCGCCCAGCACGCCCTCTTCTCTTCGCAGCGGTGAATTCCACGCCGGAATCGACTCGCCCTTTTCGAGGAATGCCCAATCCGGCTTTATCCAGACTGGGTCCTTCTTCTTGCGGATGACGCTCATGATCCCGCGCGGGGTCTGAAAGACCCATTTGCGCTTCAGGTAGGTCAACGTGTCGTTCTTGCCGGTTGAGATGGCGGCGTCGAGCAGCACCTTCTGTCCGCGCCGCAGCGAGAGCCGGTTGCCATTAGGGTTGACGACGACATAGAGCTCATTGGTGAAGGCGGTCGCGAACTGCTCGGCAAGCTCCTGCACCGAACCGTTGAGCGCCTCGATCTCCGGCCCGAGCATCGGTATCTCCAGCCGCATCTTCCGCGTGCCGGTCCGGGTGCCGTGCAATTCACGGGTCAACCGGAAG
>CAZSUX010000138.1:0-6033 GCA_964610135.1 uncultured bacterium
GTTCAGGGCGGAGAGTACGCTCCAGGCAAGCTTGAACGCGACTCCGACGCCTGCCAGCTCGCGGAACGGGTACTTCGAGTCCGTCCGTTTCGGATTCACCACGGCCAGAGGCATTGCAGACTGCAGATTGCGGACTCCAGATTCCGGGGCCGGACATTCTGCATTCTGGTCTCTGGTTTCTGAATTCTGGATTCTCCGGTTGTCAATCTCATGATGGTCCGTGACAATGACGTCGATGTCCGCGTCCCTGGCTGCGGCTAGCGTCTCGTGGTCGTTCGAGCCGCAGTCGTTCGTGACAATCAGCCCGGCGCCCTGTGCGACCGCGAACTTGAGGCCTTGCGCCGAGAAGCCATAGCCTTCAGTCTCGCGGTGCGGCAGATAGTAGATGACATCGGCGCCGAGCCGGCCAAGGACTGAAACCAGCAGGACCGTGCCGGTCACACCGTCAACATCGTAGTCGCCGTAGATGAGAATGCGTTCGTGGCGGTTGATGGCGGCGATGATGCGTTCGGTCGCGGGGGCGATGTCGGGCAGCAAGTCAGGCTTGCGCAGCCGGGCAGGGGATGGGTCGAGGAAGGCGCGGATGTCGTCGGCGGTCGAGTAGCCGCGGCGGAGGAGCAGGTCCACGGCGAGTTCGGGCAGCTCGAGTTCGCGGCTGAGAGAGGAAACGTCTGAGGCAGGCGGCGCGGGAAGCCGCCAGCGATGAGTGGGCCTAACCGCAGGCACTACTAGTTGTAGTGATGCGCCTGCCTGATGTCAAGCGAAGCGAGGCGGTAGGTACAATTCTCAAGTCCCAATGACCATTCAGGCCGGGAATGACCAATGACCAGGCACCAATTCCCAATCAAGTCGCAAGTCCGAATGACCGAAACTGCCCGAGCTTCCGGGTTTGGACATTTCCTAGATGAATGGTCATTGGTGCTTGGTGCTTCTGGCTATCGCGTCAGCCGTGACTCGACCGCCTTCAAGGCGTCGCGGATCGCAGGTTGTCCCGGTTCGAGCGCAGCGGCCCGGGACAAATACTCACGTGCCTGCACGAGGCTGTCCATGCTGAAGTACACCAGTCCGAGCATGTAGGTTGTCTGGTCGTCGTTCGGGTCGATGGCCAGGGAAGCTCGGCAGAGCGCGGCTGCACGCGGGAAGTCGCGGCGGGCGGCGGCCAGACGCACGGCCGCAAGCCGGACCAGAGCTTGGGCAGAGGATGACGTCCCGTCAATCTGCAGTTGCCTGAACTCGGCTTCGGCTTCCGTCAATCTGCCCGAACCGGCGAGAGCATTGACCAGAGCGTAGCGCGCAGAATACGCGTTCGGTTGGTACGTCAGCGCGCGGCGCAGCGCAACGATGGCAGGACCCACTTTGCGCTGGTCCAGGTAGGCCTCGCCTTCCTGAGTCCATGCCTGGGCCGAGTAGGCTTGCCGCCGGACCGGTATCAGGCTTGAGCACGCGTAGACCGCCATGGCTATGGCGATGCCGAGAGTAGCACGCGAGGTCCGTCGCTGCCGGAAAGAGTCAACGATCTCGTTTAGCCCGAATCCGCCGAACATCAGTAGAAACGGGATGACCGGCGCGCGCAGACGCGAGAGCACACAGAAGAGCAAGGCGGAAACAAGAAATGGAGGGACGAAGAGGTAGGCGGGCAGTGCCTGCCGGCGCCTGGGCCATGCCCAGACCATACCGACCAGCCCCAGCCCGAGCACAAGTCCGAAGTTCACAAAGGCCAACCTGAGCGGCAGCGACACCGCGCGGGCGGTCTCCGGGTAGTAGTTGTTGGGCACCTCGTAGTTGCTGAAGAAGAGCAGGAACTTGCGGCCGAGGAGTTGCAGGTATCTGCCCGGCTGGTGGGTGATGAAGCTGACAGCGCGGCGGGTCCAATAGGCCGAGGCCGCAGACCAGCTGACTTGGCGGCCATCAATGGTGCGGCTGACACGCTTCAGGCGTGCATGGGAAAACCCGGGGCCGCCTTCGAGTTCAGCCGTGGGCTGCCACGTGCCGTCGGCTAAAGGGTTGTTGCCGTAGTAGAGGTTGAGGCCGGAATCGGCGGTGAAAAGCACCGGGTCGCGGGCGACGATGTAGTTTCTTATCGGCACGACCGCGATGACCAGGAGTGCGGCGACGGCGAGTGCAGCGGGCGCGTTACGCGGGACCCTGGACAATTGACTACGTACGCCAGCATCTGGACCGGGAACATGGGACGAGGGACCATGAGCGGTGGACCGCTTCCACAGCCATGCAACCACGAACGGCAGGACGAGCAGGAGCTCCGGACGGGAGATGAAGAGCAGACCGAAGCAGACACCGGCTGCAAGCCAGAGCCAGATGCGCTTGCCCGCGCTAAGCAGCAGCCAAAGGAAAAGCAGGCTGAGCAGGACGGTGATCTCCACGTGGAGCAAGGTCCCGGTGTAGAACACAAGGATGCCGGTCAGGGCGAAGCCGAAGGAGGCGAAGATCGCGGCGCGCCGGCCGAAGATGTGGCGCGTCGTGTCGTAGAGCAGGAAACAGGAGGCGGTGGCAAAGAGAGTCTGGATGAGCTGAACCGCGAGGACCTGCCGGCCGAAGATGGCGTAGATCAGCGCGAGCAGGTATGGGTAGAGCGGCCGCAGGAAGAAGACGTCCGAGCCCCAGAAGTTGCCCGAGATAATCTCGATGGCCCATTGGTGGTAGTAGTACGAGTCCACCTGCGTCGGGCCAATGGTCGAGAACAGCTGGCCCCGCATGCCCAGGACGAACCAGAGACGGATGACGAACGTGAGCGCGAGCGCCAGGAACAGCCATGTCCGGCTGTCGCGACGCGTGCCTTGCGTTATCCTGCTGGTGCGTGGTTTCTTGGGCATTGGCTGCGGGAGTATATGAGACCCGGCCCTTCCGGTCAAGGCCGCTGCCCGCCTCTGGGGCGTGCTGCTGGTCGTTGTCGTGCGGTGAAGCCGCGGACGATGCTATCGCTGCAGGCGCGACTCAACCGCCTTCAGAGCGTCGCGGGCCGCATCCAGCCCCGGATCGAGAATAACCGCGCGCGCCAGTTGTTCACGCGCCGGCACAAGGCTATCCATGCTGATATGCACCAGCCCGAGCATGTAGTATGTCTCAGCGTCATCCGGGTTGTCAGCCAGGGACAAACGATAGAGAGCGGCGGCCCGCGTGAAGTCGCGCCGGGCGATGGCCAGGCGGGCGGACGCGAGCCGGACTAGCGCTCGTCCTTCTGATGATGAAGCAGCAGCCTTCGTCAGTTGGTCGAATTCGGCCTCGGCCTGCTCGACCTTGCCCGAGCCGGCCAGAGCTATGACCAGGCTGTACCGGGCAGCGTAGGCAGAAGGTTGCACGGCGAGTGCGCGGTTAAGCGCTTCGATGGCAGGCCCGACCTTGTGTTCGCCGAGGTAGATATTGCCGGTCTGGGTCCAGGCTTGGGCCGCGTAGGCCTGCCGCCGAACCGGTACCAGGACGGATACCAGGTAGGCCGCGATCGCGATGGAAATACCAGTGGCAGCGCGTGCGGTGCGGTGTTGTCTGAATGCGTCAACCAGCTCGCTCAGGCCGAATCCCGCGAACATCAGGAGGAAGGGCAGAATCGGTGCGCGCAGGCGCGAGAGCACGTAGAAGATGACGGCGGAGACGAGGTACGCGGCGACGAAGAGGTAGGCAGGCAGAGCCTGAACGCGCTTGGGCCATGCCCAGACCATCCCGAGCAACCCAAGCGCAAGCACAAGCCCGAAGTTGACGAAGGCCAGCTTCAGCGGCACTGAGGCGGCACGGGCGGTCTCCGGGTAGTAGTCGTTCGGCACCTCATAGTTGCTGAAGAAGAGCAGGAACTTGCGGCCGAGCAGTTTGAGCCAGGTCAGTGGCCGCGTCGTGATGAAGCGCAGGCCTTTGCCGAGCCAGTACGCCGACGCCTGGGACCAGCGAACCTGCCGACCGTCGATGGTCCGGCTGACCCGCTTCAGCCGTTCGTGAGAGAATCCTGGGCTGCGCTCAAGTTCGGCGGTCGGCTGCCACGTGCCGTCAGCCGAGGGATTGTTGCCGTAGTAGAAGTTGATGCCTGAGTGGGCGGTGAAAAGCACCGGGTCCCGCGCGACTGTGTAGTTCCTTATTGGCACAACCGCGACGACTGCGAGCGCCGTCACCGCCAGCACGAGGAGCCCATGACGGGGGACTGGGGACGAGGGATGAGGGACGCTGGACGTCGGATTGGGGACTGGGGAAATCCGCCAGAGCCACAGAAGCACGAAGGGCAGAACCAGGAGTAATTCAGGACGGCAGATGACCAGCAGGCCGAAGCTGATCCCGGCCACCAGCCAGAGCAAGAGACGGTTGCCGGCGACTAGTACCAGCCAGAGGAACAGCAAACTCAGGAAGACAGTGACTTCCACGTACAGGAGGGTCCCGGTGTAGAACACAAGGATGCCGGTCAGGCCGAAGCCGAAGGAGGCGAAGATTGCGGGGTGCCTGCCGAAGATGAAACGCGTCGTCTGATACAGCAGGAAACAGGAGGCGGTCGCGAGCAGGGTCTGAACGATCTGCACCGGGAGGACGTGCCGGCCGAAGACGGCGTAGACCAGGGCCAGCAAATAGGGGTAGAGCGGCCGCAGGAAGAAGACGTCCGAGCCCCAGAAGTTGCCGGAGATGATTTCGGATGCCCATGTGTGGTAGTAGTACGAATCCACGTACTGCGGGCCCATGGTCGAGAATGGCAGGTTCCGCATGCTCAGGACGAACCCGAGCCGCATTAGGAACGTCAGCGCGAGGGCGACAAACAACCAGACGCGGCTGTCGTGGTTCCTGTGCTTGGTTGCCCGGCTGGCTCGCGGCGAATGACGCATTGCCTGCGGGAGTATACGAGGCGTGTCCGGTCCGGTCAAGGCAGATTGCCGTCGCTGCTGGTTTCGATTTGACTAGGGCATTCCAGATACCTATGCTTGTCGCGAGGTACAGATGTGCTCTGCCGTAGTCGTGGCAGCCAGACCGGTGACCGTACGTCCCAGCGACGCTATTAGGGGGAGCCATGTTTGATCCGGAGCTTTCCGCGAAGCTCCTAGCCGTTGCCGTGCCGTTCTTTGCATTCTGGTTAGTTACCGGCGTCCTGATCGCCACGTTGTATCACATCAGCCTTTACTACCTTGATGGGGAGTACCGGGTGAAGCCCGAGCTTACGCTTGATCTCCTCGTCGGCGTTCTGCGCGGACTGGCCTACGTGCTGGTCTGGCCCGCCATATTCTACTTCGACCGTACCGCTCTCTATCGTATCAAGATGCTGTTCCGCTACATGGACCCGAAGCTGAGATACGAGGATGACGAGCTGGCCGGGTTCATTGCCGAAGGAAGACGGCGGGTGAAACTAAGGCAGGACACCATCAGGAATGCCGAGCTTGAAGAGCGCCGGGCGCACGAACTTCTGACCGGCAAAGAGATGTCCCGCTATTTCTTTACCGTCCGCGACGGCAACCCCGTGCTTGATGGAATTTGGATGATGATGGCAGAGGGCTCGGGCCCGGGCGGAGGTCGGCAACTGGTGCGCATGTATGACCAGAAGGACCTGCCCGATGAGGTACGCGAGAAGGCGCGGTGCGAAGTCGGGACCCGAACGCAGAGGCCATGCGAGCAGTGTGGAACCGTGGTGCCGTACGCACGGGTAGAGCTGCCCGAGATGCTCTACCTGACGGTACAGGAGGAGAAGGGGGAGAGGGTTATTGTTTTAGGCTGGGCCCTGCGGGGCGACTTCGCTGTCACATTCTATCCTTGTCCGGAATGCGATACATCTCGGTTGGGCGTCTCTGGCGACGTCACCGCGTTCGGTCGGGCATCGGAAGTCGTGGCTGCCGTGAAGGCCGGCATCACGTTAGAGGAAGACCTGCCGACGTAGGACCTGTTCCTCAGAGAGCAGAGACAGCTATTGCGAACGGCTGCGTCTCGCTGGAGAAGTGAAAACCGGGCACAGTCCCTGGGGGTCGCACAGCGCCCTGCGAAGGGACAGACTCCGCTCTTGACTCAGGTGAAGAAAAGCGGGAGCTTCCGCTCCCGCAGTCCAAAGCGACCGGGCACTAG
>CAZSUX010000138.1:6043-7608 GCA_964610135.1 uncultured bacterium
TTCAGCGTACCAGTTGCGGCCCGGGACCGGATAGTCCTTCATTACTTCGTACTGCCGGTCGAACAGGTTGCGCACGCCGCCGCGCAGCGCCGCTCCGAGCTTTCCGATGGACGGCGTGAGCGCGGCTCCGACATCCAGCAACAGGAAACCAGGGAGTGAGTTGGAGTCGTTCGGCGGCAGTGTGTCCGGCGTCGTGTACCGTTGGCCGGTGTAGCGGATGTCACCAGTCAGGCGCACCGGTCCCCAGCTTGTCCATGGAGAGGCAGTGTAGCTGAGTCTGGGTCGGTAGATGAGGTCCATTCCCTGCGAGCGGGCAAGCATGTAGGTGACGTTGCCGGAAATCCCGGTGTGCATCGAGGACAGGTTCAGTCCGATTTCGCAACCGGTGATGGTCGCAGCGTCGAGATTCACCGGCCGGTAGACGTAGGCCGAGTCCGGCTGCCACTGAATGAGGTCGGTCAGGAACGTCTGCCAGAGTCCGAGGCGACCTGAGAGGAACGAGCGGTACCGGGCCGATGCGTTCAGGTCCACGCTGGTAGCCCATTCCGGCTTCAGTCGCGGGTTGCCTTTGGTCCAGGGGTCTTCAGGCCAGTAGAGCTCGTTGAACGTCGGGGCGCGAAAGGAACGTCCTACTGAGGCGTAGAGGTTGAGCCAGGCTGGGTTCGAGTAGTTGAGCGAGAGCTTCGGGCTGATGACGCGCGTGTTTGACCTCGCCGGTATTGAGTCAGGTCCCAGTCGCGAGTCCTTGAGCCAATCGTATCGCGCCATGGGAACGATGTCGAAAGCCAACCATCGCAGGCGCGCCTCAGCCCAGCCCGAGCCGGTCCAGCGCTGCGGAGCGCCGATTGCCGAGCTCTGGAACTGCTCTCGCCCACCCTCCAGTCCGACAATCGCAGTTGCCCAGTCCGCAAAGCGCGCTGTCTGCTTGGCCATGACACCGGAAACGGTCGTGAGGTGCGTGTCATTGACCCACGAGAGTGTGTCCGGGTTCCAGTAGTGACGCCAGAACTGGTGATGGTACAGCCGTGATTCGAGCCGGGCGTTGTCAGTCTCTTGCAGTTCATAGGATAGATGCGCGATACCGCGGTAGTCATCCATGCGCGCGCTGTCCGCTGGCCACCAGGTGGGTCCGGGTTCTCCGCGCCTGGTGACGTCGTACTCGCCGAGCAGCGAGACGCGATGCGGACCTTGTGCGAAGACGCCTTTGGCCATAACGTCCTGCGAATGGACGTCGGAGTTGACGCGTTCGCGTACCGAGTCGGATGTGTCGCGATAGCTGAACCTGTCGTCCGTGCGGTTGAGGCTGGCCGCGACCACGTAGCCAAGCGGGGCAGACCAGTTCGAGTGAACGGCCTGCAGATAGCGTTTGCCGAAGGAGCCGATACCTGCGGTCGCCTGTGCGCCGAACCGGTTCGGCTCGGGCGTGATGACATTGACCAGGCCGCCGATGGAGTTAGCACCGTACAAGGCCGAGCTGTTGCCCCGCACCACCTCGATACGCTGTGCCAGCGTGAGCGGCAGAGTGGTCAGGTCAAAGAGGTTGTCCTGGGCCGAGTTGAGCCTGA
>CAZSUX010000139.1:0-7545 GCA_964610135.1 uncultured bacterium
CGAGTCAAACATGAAGCCGACATCAACTAAGCCCGGTTCTCCGACAAACTCCTAGTAAGGGAAGCGATCAGTGGGCGGCGACGCGGGGACGGAGCGTGGGGCGCTCGAAGCGGCTGAACATGATGACAAGAAACGCAAGCACCAGGCCCGGGCCGACCAACCAGATGGGCCGCTCAAGCCACCAGCGGGCTGAACCGGGCGGCGAACTGACGAACCCGACCAGCACCAGCAAGCCGAACGTCGCTGCATAGGCGGTGATGTGCCAGAGATACACGGTCATTATCACGCTGTTGGCCGCAATGACCATTTTCCATGGCCCCGGGTGCGCGAGCCAGCGGTTTGCCCACCCGCGAAAGTACATCGCCGCGCCCACCAGCCAGAAAGTCAGCAACAGGATACAGACAGTCGGCGGCGTCATGTTGGAAACGCGCTCGAAACCCGTGCCCACCATGCTCTTCGGATATGCCCCGTTGTGGGTCAGAAGGAGTAGTCCAGCCAGACCGCCCAAGGCAATTGCCAGGTGTACGCGGCGCCGGGCGCGGGCAAGCGTGCCGTCGGCATGGAAGAAGCCAAGTTGATGCGCCAGCAGCCAGACAAAGGCGAAATTCGCCCACCCGACCGTCGGCACTTTCAGCGAGAACCGGAGCACGTCCATTCCGACCGCAAGCGCCGCCATGACAGCGACTGCGGCAATCCCGAACCGCAGGTGCAGGATCCGCATCACCGGAGTCAAAGCCGTGATAGCCAGGTAGACAACCAGGAACCAGAGTGGTCCGAAGAGCAGGACCGTTGACCTGATGTGAACCGGCCTGAGCACTCCAGCCAGTTGTAGGGCGATAAGCACAACGAGCCAGGCCCCGAGGAATGCCGCGGTAGGTTTGAGCAAACGGACCACCCGCGAGCGCATGAACGAAGCCACTGACTCGCCTCGGCGCAACGTGCTCTCCAGCGATGTGAGGTTTGAGAAACCGCCGATGAAGAAAAAGAGCGGCATGACTTGCAGAAGCCAGGTCGTGCACCACAGGCCTGGAACCAGACCAACGGCGTTGCGGACACTCAGAGCGCCGTCCTTCCAGTCTACCAGCGCGCTTAGCCAGTGGCCAAAAACCACCACCCCGATGCATGCCGCCCGCAGGAAGTCAACGTACCGGTCACGCGATGACGGGGTCGCCGCGACGAGGTCGTCAAGGCGCAGACCGCCAGACGCAGGAACCGCTTTCAACGTTGCCTGTGCCACTTCGTACCTACCTTGGGCTAGACTATAGAAATCGGCAAGAACATGTCAAGGATTGACGCTCGGCTGGACACGCCCACGCGGCCGCGGAACGTAGCTAGAATCTAGCCAGGAACTCCGCGAGACCGAGGCGCCGAATCTTGCCGAGGTTGGGCCGGTAGGCCGGGAGCAGCTTCTTGCACGCCTCGGCTTCACCGCACTCCCAGCAGCCGGTGAGCTCCCGCTTCTGGGCGCAGCGCCGTATCTTGCACCATGGGTTCCCTCCCCCGCCCCGGCACATCTTCGTGCAGCGCAGCGCCGCGAGGCCGTCGAGCGATTTCTTGAACGACGCGTAGTCGGCAAGAAACGGGAACTCCTTCCACGACTCCTTCAGCTTCTCCGCGCGTAACTCGCGTCGCAGCGCCTTGGCCGCCTCGGACACCTTTTTCTTGTACGCAAAGCACATCGTACACCGCGCCCCGCAATACCCGACCGACTGGACCTTCATCCGGGCCGTCCTGCCTCCGTTCTCGCCTTGGCTACTTCACCGTCTTCACGGAGACGAGCTCCTCAATCAGCAACCACCGGGGTTCGCCACCCCGGATCGTCTGCCTCTCCCTCCGCACCAGTCCGACGCCGTCCGCGTACCAACGTACTGACCGGGCCGGCCCCATTTTGCCACCGGCGATGACGGTCGAATCCTCGACGCGCCACGCCCTTTCATAGCTCCCGGCCGGAACGTTGACCGGCTCCTGCCTGACCGCTTTGGCCCACGTCGGGGCTTGCTCCCCCCCGCGCACGCTCCATGTCCGGCTGGGACGCAACGGCAGTACCAACTCCGTGCTGGGCCGATCCAATGTGCTCTTGCGCCGGAGCAAGACCAAGCTGTCGACCTGGTTCGCGAGGAGCGTGTCCGTACGCATCGCAGTGTCCCTCGTAGACGACGGGCCCTCGCCCTTTGCGTTGTACTTCACGCGGCGTTGCAGGACCCACGCCTCGCGTCCATCCGGCATCGGCATCCTGCCGACGCACCGGTACTCGGTGTTGGCGGCATTGGCCGTAGTCTCAGCCCGGATCGATTCCCCGTCGCTGCTAGACGAGTAGCTGATCTCCTTGGTCGAGTACTTCCACTCGTATCCCACGGCCATCGGGAAGTAGTTCTCGGGTTGGGCTGCCGGCACGGGTCTGCTTCCACCGCACGCAAGCAATGCGGCGGCAATAGCCACTGCTACGGTTCTCATTTCTTCCTCCTGTATCTGTGCCCTCGGTTTGACGGCATCTATCGCCCCATCTAGGCAATCAGCAGCCCGGCCGATTCCTCTTCGTGCGCGGGCTCGACGTCAATCGCCTCGCCGGCAATCACGACCCGGGCAAGCTCCTCTTTCCGTTTGTCGCTGTATCTCGCGCAAATCCTCGCGGCCAGTACCGTGTCCTCTTCCGCCCGCGCTCTGCGCTCTGCGCTCTGCAATCTGCAATCTGCAATCACGAGGCCCACGGGGCCGGGCAGGTCGCCAGCATCAATCACCACCGCGCCTGCGGGTTTGCGTCTCAGCAGTTCGTCGTTCTCCGGCTCGTCCCGGCCCACAACCAGGCGCGCGCCGGAGGGCAGCCGGAAATGCCTGCCCAGCGAGAGCAACTCCACGACATCAAGCGAATCCTCGCCGTGGTCAAACGCCTCGGCCAGGCGCTTCGAGAAGACCTTCTCGGTCAGCAGGCACCCGCCCGCCGGGGTTGGGTAGTCTGTGATGCCGTACCTATCAGCCAGCGCCATCTGGCGCGTCCGCTGCCTGCCCTCGACATCCAGCAATCGCTCGCGGTCAACCAGGCCTTCCCGCTCCGGTGCGGTCACGTCGAGCAGTCTTGCCGACATCGACCGGAGCAACCGGTCGCCGACCCCGGACTCTCGTGCTACGACTCCCAGCGCCTGCCGGTTCTGCGACATCGGCCGCTGGCCCAGCACCTCACCGGTGATGACGAAATCCGCTGTCCGCGTTTTGGCTTTTGGCTCTTGGCTTTTGGCTTCCGGCTTCGTCTGCCCCCACTCCCATGCTTTCCGTATCATCAAGGTGTGGCAATCGATGCAGGGATTCATGTTCTTGCCCCGGCCGTGCTTCGGGTGCTTCACCATCGCGATGAATTCCGCATCAATCGGCAGGGTCACGAGTTCGATGCCCAGCTTCTCCGCCGCCTTCTCGCCACGGCTCTTGCCCGCAAACGGCCGCGGGCAGTAAGCGCCGGCGAAGTTGATGCCGATGACCGTGATGCCCTGCTCCAGAATCACCTTTGCCGCGAGTGTCGAATCCAACCCGCCCGAAAGCAGGGCGACGGCGATTGCCTTCGGCTTGTCAGTCACGCGAAGAGAATAGCCGCCGAGCCCGAGCTTTCAACCAATCACCGACGGGCGACCTACTGCCTGCTACCTTCCTCCACCCATGTAGCCCGTGTTGTGCAAGTCATGCTGCCACTTCGGCCAGGGCACCGCCGCATCCAGATGTGCATAGGAGCTGAGTCGGTAGAAAGCTCCCGAACCAACCATGTAGATCCGGCCGTTCGCGTCCACCGTGGGGCTTAGCACGCCCGCGCTCTGTGGCCGCAGCTGGTGCGGCTGTGACGGCAGGTACTCCGCTGCATTGCACACCCAGACCGAATCACCGCTCGACTGGCTGATGCAGTAGAGCCGGTCGTCGTCGGTTTGGACATAGGCAGATCCCTCGGTCACAAGTATCGGGGCCGGGCTCAGCGGACGGTTCCCGAGCTGGCTCTGCCAGAGCGTTGCACCGGAGCCCAGATCCAGCTTGTGGAGAATGCCGGCGGCCGTGCCTGCGAACAGCCCGTCCAGCGCAACCACAAGCCGGCCGCATGTTCCGGCCAGTGTTACGTCCCACCGCACTGAACCGTCTGCAGCCACTGAATACACGTGGTTCGTGCTGGATGCGCAGTAGACGATGCCGTTCGCTCCGATCACCGGAGCGTAGATAACACCATCCGACTGCAACTGGACCTTCCGGACAAGGTCCAGTCCCGACGTGAGCTTGAACAGGCATCCCTGACCGTCGCCGAAGTAGACATTCCCGTCGGAGTCCAGGACCACCGCATCCACTTCCGCGGCACTGAACGCGGCCCTGCGCGTTGCTGACGTATCGTTGTCAGCCAGGCAGTAGACGCTGTCGTTCGAGCATGGTACGTACAGCACGCTGCCTCTGATCGCGACCGGGCCCCAACGCCGACTGGTGATGAACTCGTCGGACGGGTACCTCCAGACGGGCACCAACTCCTTCGTGAATGCGCGCAGGTGGCCGTCCTGCATGCCGGCATACAAGTGACCAGTCTGACCGGAGTACGAAAGGTGGCCGGCGAATGAACCGGCCCAGACGTATTCTGAACCTTCCTCTCGCAGTCCGAAGACGTAACCCGGCGCTATGATGTAGACGACATCGCTGTCCGCCGCCGGCGACCCGTCAAAGGAGCCTCGCCAGTACTTCACAACTGCGCCGGTTGTGGTTACGTAAGCGGAGAGCGTCTCCGGTGCCGATGCCGCTCCAGACCGGCTAAGAACTCTGAATACCACGTCCTTGTGACCGTAGTCCGCATAGCTGTGCTTGGCGCGGGATGAACAGGAACTGGGCTGGTAGCCGGTCGTGTCGGCTTTGCCGTCTCCCCAGGCGACGGCCAGCCGCAGGCTCTCCCCGCTCGGATGATGGGCAATGACGACGAGCTCAGTCGGCCGCCACAGGTAGCAGAACTGCGCTGAGTCAATCACCGGGTCGCTTTCGGACGACACGAGTACGGTTCTCGCTGCCGATGAGCATATCTGGGAGTCGCCCTGAGTCAGATGCGCTGTGGCCCAGACGTTGTACCTGCCGGGCGAAGACCAGATGTGGATCATGCGGGCCGTGTCCCCAGGGCTGTAGGTTTGGGTATCAACGACTGCCGTGTCGCCCCAGTGCATTTGGTACCGGAAACTGGGCGACCAGTTGGTCGACTTGCTCGTCACAACGAAGGTCGCCGCTTCGCCCGGGGCCACGTGGTCGGGCCCGGACACTATCCAAATGCTGAGATAGGAATGCTCGTCGCATCCTGCGAGAAACAGCATCGCTGCCGCGATAATCACGGCAAATGCGAAACGCGAGTGCATGTTCTGCTACCTTCCTCCGGCTACGTAGCCGCTGTTGTACAGGTCGTGCTGCCATTTGGGCCAAGGCGCGAGCGGGTCGAGCGGACCTTCGCGGCTGCCCGCTACGCAGTACAGGGCATAGTTCCCGGCGACAACGATGTTGCCGTTGGGCAACATGGTCGAGTTAGGTGGATAGTCGGTTGAGGGCATCTGCTTACCCGGGTACAGGACATTGTAGCCCCCGCCGGAGTAGCCGCAGTCGCACGCCCAATCCAGGGCGCCGTCCATCTGACTCACACGGTAGAGCACATCGTAGTCACTCAGGAAATAGACGTAGCCGTCGGCCGCGACGACTGGCGCGGTGCTCATTCCCTCTTCCGTAGTCAGGTGTCTCGACCAGTTAACGACGCCGGTCGCCGGGTCGATGGAATACGCATTGCCGCCGCCAGTGGCGACGAAGATGGCCGTCCGGCCCAGAGCAAGGAGTCGGGGAACGCCGAGCACAGTCGTGGTCCAGAGCAAGGTTCCGGTTGCGGGGTCGATCGAACAGATCCGTGAAGCATCGGACACGCAGAAGACAGTTCCGGCGCTGCCCACAACCGGGCTTTGGATCTTGTAGGAGGCAAGGTACACACGCCAGAACGTGGTATCGAGCCACGGACCGACCTTGTACAGATACCCCGAGTCCGTTCCGAAGTAGACAGCCCAATTCGCGTCGATGGCCGGGGCATCTACAATGGCCCCCTGTGCTGCGAAGGCGGGAATCCGTCCACCATGGTCAACGCTGTCGATGTAGCAGTAAAGGGTGTCCTTTCCCCTCCCGAAGTAAATCCTGTTGCCGTTGATAGCTGGCCCGTCCCAGTTCAAGTCTCCAGACGAATCGGGCATCTCGGCCCGCCACGCGACGTGCAGTTGCCGGTCGAAGGCCCACAGGTCGCTTCCTCTCACGATGATATGCATAGTCACAGCGCAGTAGGCAGCGCCGCCATAAGGCGACGAGTCAGGTGGTGTTGCGTGCTTGTTGGCGCCGTCCTGTGTGAGAGCCAGGAAAGGACTGCTGCCGGGATCAAAGCCACCGAATGGCCTGAAGTAGATGCAGTCCTCGACGCCGTCGTTGACAATCACCGGCGATGCCCATGACGGAGCGTAGGACCAAATGACGCCGCCGGTCGTGTCTACCGGCACCAGCACCGTCTCGGGAAGAGAGATCGCGCCTGCCTGGTCCTGTGCTGTGACGACTACCGTGGCGGTCTCGACCTGCATGAACGTATGCACAGGATAGAAGCCGGTGTAGTAGGGACCATGGAGGAACTTGGAGGTCGTGTCTTGGCCGTCGCCCCAGTCAATGCATACCCTGATGCTGTCTCCATCTGGGTCGTCAACTTCGACCGTGAAGGAGTACTCCACGCCACTGACCGCGAGAGGCGGCCCTTCGACCGTGTCAATCACCGGTGCGTGCGTGCCGCCCGCATCTACGAAGACCCGGCTCTGCTCGGCCCATCTGATCCCCGGCGGGTCGTCAGGCGAGTAGACTGCCGCCCTGACATACATGGTGTCCGGCGCAGTCCAGACATGCCACATGGTGGCCACATCGTCCGGGGTATACGGTTCGGACGTATCGACGACTCCATCGTCCCAGTTCACGACGTAGAGTACCGATTCATAGCCTCTGCCGCTGGCAATCAGCTTCACCACCGCCGGATCGCCGGCATAGACGGAGTTCGGCACCTCAATAAGCTGGGGCGGATACAGCCTGCGTCCGCAGACCCCGCCCGAGAGAAGCACCGCGGCAGCGACCACCACGGTGAACGAAGCTAGCCGTAACTTCATGTTGACCTCGCCTCTGACGGCCGCCCAATAATCCCGGCCGTCGTATTATTCTCGGCCGTGGCGAACGCCTGTCAAGCCTCTTCTGCTCACACTTGACTTCGGCGGCAGTTCGGCTAGAACATTGCCGGTGACAAACGTCCCGTCAAACAGGAGGCAAAGATGAAGTGTCTGGTCCGGGCAGTTCTCGTCCTGCTGGTAGCTTCGGCATTCGTCGGCTGCGCGCGCAAGCCGCTCACGCCTGCGGCCCCGTGGACGGACGTCGTAGACGACACACTCTACTTCCTCGCCACAACCACCGACCCGAGTGGCCTTCAACTCGAGTACCTTTTCGACTGGGGCGATGGCAGCACGACCACAACCGACTACTTCCAGAGCGGCGACACCGGCT
>CAZSUX010000140.1:0-7537 GCA_964610135.1 uncultured bacterium
TCATGCATCGCGCCTGATGCCGGATTCCCCCTCACTACATCTCTCTCCCTCTCAGGGGGAGAGGAGAAAGGTGAGGGGGTGACGACGAAATAGACCCCGGTCGCAAGACCGGACACATCATTCGCGCCCGCATGAAGCGCCAGGACCTTCCGACCGGCTGCATCCACCAGGCTTGCGGCTTGAGGCTTATGGCTTGAGGCTTCCGCAAGGAACAAGACGCCGCGAACAATGGTCGTCGCTTGCCGCGAGCTACACACGACCGGTTGCCCACCTTCACTCACCGCCGTAACGACCGAGTCGTGCTTGTAGTACATCTCCGAGTTGCCGTCGCGGTAATCGGACCAGACGACATGGAGGTGGAACGGCGAGGCGGAGTTGCCGCCGTTTGCTATGGACGGGCGCTCGCGCGTATTCGTCGCCGAGGTAAGGTTCTCCGGCACGCTCCAGGTCCCTGTGACCGAGCGTTGGCTGTAGCGAATCTGGCCGACGGTCGGGAAGGAATCGCTCTCGCCTTCCCAGACCGCGTGGCCGGTGCCGTCGGGTGTGAACTCGATTTGGCCGGTGCCCTGCCCGTATTCGAGGCCGGGCTCGGATACCGTATCGCGCGGCTGCCAGCCGGCCGCGGTCCGATAGGCGTGGATGGCCCGCCCGGTGCCGTTCGCGTCCTGTCCCTGCCAGAGCACGTGCGGGTCGCTCGTCGCCGGGTTCACCGTGACGGAGGGATTCATCTGGTGCCGCGAGCCGTTGGAGACGTTCTCCATCGCTCCCCACGTCGTGTCGTTCCGCGCCGTGTACCAGACATTGTAGTATCCGCTCGGGCCATTGCGTCCGTGCCAGACGACGTGCACGCTGTTGTCCGGCCCGCCGGCGACCGCCGGGTAAACCTTGTAGTTGGAGTTCAATTCGAGGTCAACCTGCGCCTGCCACACCGTGTCGATGAGCTCGCGATAGGCCACGCAGCTACCGCCGCCCGGCTTGACCTCACGCCAGACTGCATGGACGTGGCCGTCCGGTGTCGCCGCAAGGTTGGGACATGCGCGGGTGAAGTCCGGGCCGGGGCTGGACAGGAACCGCGAGTCTGCGTCCCATCCGCCGTTACCGTCGCCCTCGGGCATGCACGTCTTGTAGTAGATGAAGGCGTCGGCACCATCCGACGTATCGTTGGCCCAGACCGCGACTACCCGGCCGGACGAATCAACCGCAATCGCCGGGTACTTGCTGTGAGTGCTGTCGGCGTACAGGTCCCCGCTGAGCATCGTATCCTGGGTCCAGCCCGTGCTGGGATTGTACCGCTTGTAGTAGACCTGGAACCGGTAGGTGCCGAGACCGGAGTTCATCACGTACCAGATGACGTGGATTCGTCCGCCCGAGTCCACGGCGACACGGCGCTGGGCGCTCCAGTAGGTATTGTCGGAGTACGAGTTGTCGGTCAGCCGGACATCCGGGTCCCAGGCCACGGCAATTCCCAGCGCCAGCAGCAGCACAACGACGACCATACGCTTCACAGTTCCTCCTCATCTCAGAATCATGACCCTGCGGATTGCTTGCGCTTGAGCTTGGGCTTGCGCCTGCTCCGCACGCACAAAGTACACGCCCGGGCTTAACCGGCTCACGTCATTCGCGCCCGCGTGAAGCTCAATCACCTTCCTCCCCGCCGCATCCAGCAGATAGGCAAGGAACCTGGGGACCGGGGTCAGGGCTCCGGGCAGCCGCAGGATTCCACGCACGACGGTCGCAACGGGCAGTGAGCCGGTGACCGCGGACGTCGGGTGCTCGGCAACACCGGCCATGTCGAACGTGCCCCAAGTTCGCTCGGCGTCGTAGTTGCTGCCCTGGTGCTCGTCGACCCAACCGGTGAACACGGTCAGCACCTGGCCGCCCGCGCCTCGGGCAAGAGCCGGGTCGTACTGCCAGTTCGCGTGGACCGACACCGGGAAGCGTGCGAGCACGGCGCCCGCTACACTGACCCGCGCGCCGTAGACGTCGCTGGTATCCGGGTCGTTGCGATAATCCTCCCAGGCAATCAGGTAGTCGGTCCCGTCGAACGCGACACTCGCGTACTCCTGGTTCTCAGCCGAGGTGCACACCGCGATGCCGTCCGGGTCGAGCACCGAGCCCGCCGTCGTGACCCGGGTGCAGTAGATGTCGTTGTCTGAAGCGCCCCGCGCATCATGCCACACCACCAGGTAGTTGGTTCCGTCGAACGCGACCACCGGAAAGCGCTGGTCCTCTCCTGCCGTTGCTACCGCGAACCCGGTTGAATCCAGCACCGAGCCCGCCGGGCTCACCCGTGCGGCATAGATATCGGCGTCCGCATCCCGGTAGTCCTCCCAGACCACCAGGTAGTTGGTGCCGCCGTACGCAACCGATGCATCCTCCTCGGCCGACGATTGGCCCGCGACCTGGATGCCGGCTGTATCCAGCACAATCCCGTCCGGGCTAACCCGTGCGCCGTAGATGTCGGAATTCGTGTTCCGGTAGTCCTGCCAGATCACCAGGTAGTTGATCCCGTCGAACGCGACCTGGGCGTCCTCCTGCACGCGGCCGGCCATCGATACAGCAATTCCGTCAGGGTCGAGGAGCATTCCTTCCGAGCTGACCCGCGCGCAGTATATGTCCTCGTCGCCACCGTCGCGTTCATCCTCCCAGGCTTCAAGGTAGCTGGTTCCGCCAAATCCCACCCCGGGGTAATCCTGGTCCTCCTCGGCAAACGATATCGGGATGCCGGCCGGGTCGAGCACGCTGCCGCCCTGGCTGACCCGCGCGCCGAAGATGTCGGCATCGCCGCGATGCTTGTCGTCCCAGACCACGAGGTAGTCGGTTCCGTTCGAGGCGACCGCCGGGTTGAACTCGTAGTAGGCCACCGGTTCGCCGCGGGTGATGACTATGCCGGTCGGGTCGAGGACCACGGCGTCGGACGTGACCCGGGCGGCGTGGATATCGTGGTGCCTGGGGTATTTGTACTGCCAGACGACGAGGTAGTTGGTCCCGTCGAAAACGACCGTCGGCATGAGAGAGGAATGGGCGTAAGCGCTGTTGGAAATGCGAAAGCCGACGGTATCCTGCACCGTACCGTCAGTGGACACTCGGGCTCCGAGGATGTTGAACTGGTACTGGTCAGCCCAAACCACCAGGTAGTCGGTCCCGTCGAACGCCACCGCGGCGGGCCACTGGTCGCCGACGTTAGTAGCTGAGACAGCGATGCCGTCCGGGTCCAGCACCACACCGCCCTGCGTGACCCGGGTCGCGTACACGTCGCTGTTGTAGCCGTTGCGCATGTCCGCCCACGCGACAAGGAAACTGGTGCCGTCGAATCCGACCGTGGAACCGGACTGCGTATTTGCCGCCGCCGACACAACAATCCCGGCTGTATCGAGCACTTCCGCCGCCATTGTCACCCGGGCCGCGCACAGGTCATAACCGTGGCCGCTCCTGAAATCCTCCCAGGCGACGAGGAAGTTGGTACCGTCGAACGCGAGCGAAGCGGCCCGCTGGTTCTGGGCAGCCGCGGATATCACAAAGCCGGCAGAGTCAAGGACCGAACCACCTGGGGTTACCCGTGCGCCGTAAAGGTCGGCGGTGCCGTGCGTCTCGGCCCAGGCCACGAGGTAGTTGGTGCCGTCAAACCCGACCGCCGGGACATCCTGGGCCGGGCCGCCGACGGCCGAAATCTGAAAACCACCCGGGTCCAGGATAGCACCGTCGGGCGCGACCCGGGTACCGCACACCCGGTTGCCGTACGCCCCGTCCCGCCAGACCACAAGCCAGTTGGTGCCGTCAAACGCGACCGCCGGGGCCTGCTGGTGTCCGCTGTCCGCCGCGATGGCGATGAAAGCGGAGTCCACAACTTCGCCGCCGCCGCTGACCCTGACGCCGAGGATGTCATACTGACTGCCGTCGAAGTTGCGCCAAACCACGAGGTGGTTGGTGCCGTCGAACGCCACGGCGGGAAGTTCCTGCTCGTCCGGGCAAGGTTCGTACGCGAAGCTTGCGTCAATCAGGAATTCCTCTGCAGATGCAGGCTCAGGCAGCGCGACAAACGCCGCCATCAGAATCAGAGAGAGCGCAGTTACTTTCATCGAATCCTCCTATTCCCACACAAGGACCTTCTTGCTGCAGCCGACGTTCTGCTGTGTCACGAAGTAGACACCGGGCGCTAGGTGGCGGACATCGTTGGCGCCCGGCTTGAGGTCGAGCACCTTGCGGCCGGAGATGTCGAGCAGGGCAGCTTCGGGGACAGCCCCGGTGTGGGGACAGCCCCCGTCCAGGAACAGGACACCGCGGACGATGGTCGGGCGGTTCGTTCTTCGGACTTCCACCTTCGGCTCTGCCACGATGCCGCTGAACTGGCTGTACTTGATGGTGGCGTAGTCGAAGTTGTTAAGCGAGTCCTTGCCCCGCCCGGTGACGTAGACGAAACCGGAGTCGTCGAGGGCGATGTCGTAGGCCTCGTCCTCCTGGCTCTCATAGGTGTTGAAGCGGACGTACCACTGCTCATTGCCGTCGGTGTCGTACTTGACCGTCAGGTAGTCCCAGGAAGTCCCGGTCCAGAGATAGCCACAGACGTAGACGTTGTTCTCGCCGTCGAGTGCGAGAGCGTAGGCCCGGTGCGTGCGGTTTGTCGGGTAGTTGTACAGCCTGACCCAGAGCGTCTCCCCGTCCGGGTTGTACTTGATGATTGCCATGTCATCGTTGGACGACGCGCGATTGACGTTGCCGGCGACATAGATGTTGCCGTCCTCGCCGAGTTCGATATCCACCCCGGCGTCACTACCGTTGTTCGGCCCGTCGTAGGTGTCCAGCCACAGCAACGTCCCGTCGGGCGAGTACTTCATCGTGATGATGTCCCGGTCGGTTCCGCCGTGGAGATACCCGGTGACGTAGATGTTCCCGGACGTATCAAGAACCATCACGTCTGCGGCATCGCCTTCGTCGCCGGGCGACGTGTAGCGGGCGACCCAGAGCGATTCGCCGGTCACCGGGTTGTACTTGATGATGAGGATGTCGTGGCCGGTGGAGTCTCTCGTGCCTCCGCCGGCGACAACCGGGCAGCCGTTGGGGTCGACAGCAATAGTGTGGGGGTTATTGACCCGGTTCGGGGCCGGCGGGTAGTACTCGGCGAGCCAATGCTGGGTCCCGTTCGGGCTGTAGCGGATGGTGTTGAGGCGGACGTAGGGGTAGCTGCCCGCGCTGCCGGTGACATAGACGTTGCCGGAGTCGTCGACCGCTACGCCCGCGGCCCCGGCGCCCGAGTTGTGACGCCGCAGCCAGATCGTGTCGCCGCTCTGGTCGTACTTGACAGTCACCCAGTTCGGGTTGCCGCCAGAGGCCTGGCTGTACCCGGTCACGATGACGTTACCGTCGCTGTCGACAACGAGATCCGTGATCTCGTCACGGCCGTTGCCGGTCCCGTTGTACCGGGCGGACCAAAGTTCGTCGCCGTCGAGGTCATAGACCACGGCTGCGTAATCGTAGCCCGAACCGTCGCCCCGGCTCTGGCCAGCCACGTATACCCGGTTGCCGACCAGCTTCATCACGGACGGTTCGTCCCAGCCGTGGCCCGGGCCATCGTACCGTCTGACCCAGCTCGTATCGGGCTGAGCGATCGCCGCGGCGGCGAAAACAAACAGCAATGAACACGCTCTCAGCATTGTCATTCCTCCCTACCTCTGAATCACGACCTTGGTGGCGCTTGACGCATCAAGCACCGTGCCTGGCTCCGAACGCACGAAATAGACGCCGGGCGCGAGGTCGGACACGTCATTCGCGCCGGCGTGAAGCTCCATGACCCTCCGCCCGTCCGCATCCAGCAACTCCGCCCGGTCCACGGTCTCCCGTCTTCGGTCTCCTGCTCCGAGCACCAGCACCCCGCGGACGACCGTGGCTGCTGGCGGCAAGCTGCTGGCCGTCGGCTGCTGATTCTCCTCAATCGCGGCATTCCCGGTCGGGTTGCGCTTGTAGTACACCTCGGAGTTCCAATCCCGGCCGTCCTCCCAGACGACGTGGACCGCGGTCCCCCCGGCGGAAATGGACGGGAGGCGAGAAAAGCCGGAATCGCTCAGCTGCTCTTCCCGAACCCAGGTGAGCCCGCCGTCGGTCGAGTGTCGGTAGTAGATCCAGTTGCGGCTGTTGATGCGCAGGTGTGTGGCCACGTGCGCGTTATGCCCGGAGGCGGCCAAGGAAGTCCGACCCACATCCTCCCCCGGAGTACTGAACATCGACACCTCCGGGCCCCAGCTTAGCCCGTAGTCCGGGGAACGAAGATAGAAAGCCTCGTCGTTCCCGCTGCTACGGTCCTTGTAGGTGATGTGCACGGTCGGACCGGACGCGGCGATGTGCGGCAGCACGTGACCGTTGGCCGCGCTGCTGTTCGTCAGCACCTGGGTGGGTTCCCATGTCAACCCGTTGTCCAGAGACCGGACGTAGTGTACCTCCGGACCGCCGGCAATCAAACCGGCGTAGACCGCCTGGACGATTGAGTCGGCCACCGCAACGGTCGGGTGGTATGCTCCGCTGTCAGACGTGCTGATGGCAAAGTCCTGGGTCCAACTGAACCCCCGGTCGGGCGACCGCTTGTAGTAGATCCGGCTCTCCGGGCCCCGCGAGTCTTCCCACACTAGATGGATGAAATCTCCCTCCAGCGCCACGTTCGGCTCGGATGAGACCCCGGTTGCTGATGTAAGACGTCGGTTCGCCGACCACGTTGCCCCGCTGTCGGTGGAACGGCTGTAATAGACCTCGGACCCGTCGCCGTCCCGCACATCGGACCAGAAGACGTGAACGTGCCCGTCCGAGGCCGCCACCGACGCGTCGTCGTTGTAGAACGTATCGGAGCAGACGAGGGTCGGCTCGCCCCAGGACAGGCCCTGGTCGGTGGAGCGGATGTACCAGGTCTGTGGGTAGTACCCTGGACCCTCGTCGTCGAGCCAGACAACATGCACGTGCTCGCCGTCGACGGCGAGGCTGCGTCCGACGTACTCGGACACAGTTGACGCGCTGTCGTTCTCGGTCAGACGCATATCGGGCTCCCACTGCCCGCTCGCCGCGCCCGCGGCGAGCAACAGGATTCCCAGACCCAAAGCGAACTTGTTCATCTCTACCTCCTGTCAGTTCACAATCAACAACTTGGACATCTCTGTGGCACCGTCCGTTGTGACGAAGTACACGCCTGGGCTCAGCTTGCTCACGTCATTCGCACCAGCGTGAAGCTCAATCACCCTCCGCCCCGCCGCGTCCAGCAGGACTCTCGACGCTCCACGCTTCACGCTCGACGCCGGAAGATACAGAACACCGCGCACAACGGTCGGCAGCGCGCTCGCAGCTCGCACCTCGGCGCTCGGCGTTTCCTTGACTCCCACGCCATAGAACTGGTAGACCTGCAGCCCGGCGCGTTGGCCTGCTACATAGGCAAGGTTGCCGGCAACAGCTACGCCATAGGCATAGTCCGGCGTGTCATGATACCCGCATTCCTGCGGGTTCGCGGGGTCCGATACGTCAATCACCCGCAGCCCGCCATCGTAGTCTGCCACATAGGCAT
>CAZSUX010000141.1:0-7403 GCA_964610135.1 uncultured bacterium
GACGACCGCGAGGCCAAGAACCACAACTCCGGCAATCTTCTGTTCCGGCCGCAGACGGGCCACAAGAGAAGGTCGAGGCTGAGTGTCCGGGAATTCCGGAACCAGAACCCTTGGACCCCGGGCCCCCTGAACCCCATCCTCCAGCCGCCGCACCGCCTGCACCGCAATCATCCCGGTAAGCACGCCTGTGGCCACCGCCGCCAGACAGAGCCACGGCCCGAGCCAGAGCACGCCGCTCGACCGGATGAACAGTAGGTAGACGAGCACCACCTGCGTCATGATGTGGCTTGCCGCGCCGCCCACGCTGATGCCGACCAGGCTGAATGAAAGTAGCCCTCGCCCGGAAAGCCGGTACAGCAGGACCATGACGACCGCGCTGACCACGCTGCCGGCGAAAGACAGCACGAAAGTCGGCGTCAGGAACGTCCCGAGCACCATTGAACTCACGAGCGTACGCAGCACCGCGAGCTGTATCGCGCTGCCCGGGCCGATGTACACCATGGCGATGACCGTAATGATATTGGCGAGCCCAAGCCTGACCCCGGGTAGCGGGTGCGGAAAGAGCGACTCGGCCACCTGCAGCACCGCCGCACACGCCACGAGAATAGAGAGCCGCACAACCGGGTCCGCCCCTTCGTCATTCGCACTTCGAACTTCGGACTTTGCCTTAGTAGCTTTCGGCATCGTAGTCCTTGGGCTCGCCCTTGAGTTCGATGAGCACGCGGTTTGGCACGCAGACGATTGACCGGCCGGGCGTGCGTACCCAGCCGACCTGCTTGCACACGCCTTTCGGGCAGTTGGACTCGGCAACGCGGATTGCCCCACCCTTGATTTCTATCCTCATGTCCGGCCGGGACTGATCACCGATGAAGACAACCTGGTCCCGGTCGACTTGATACGCGCCGAGCAATCGGTTGTTGTGGTAGATGTAGGCGACCGGCTGCTCCCCGGTGGCGCGCCACGACGTGACGAGCGCCCAGCCCGGCAGCGCAATCAGCACAGCGATGAGCAGAACGTCGAGTAGCGTGAGCCGGTCGAGTTGTCGCGTCGACAAGGCAGACAGTCTAGACTGATTTGGGCGCAAAGGCAACCGGCGACCGCACTCCCGACGCGGCGAGACCCGGGCTTTCCCGGGTCTCGCAAGAAGTGAAGCGGTTGGGTTACTCGATGGTGGTCAGCTTGCTCACTGCCTGGAAGCTGCCGGCGGTCATCCGGCAGAACCAGGTTCCGCGCCCGACCGGCCGGCCGAGCTCGTCCTTACCGTCCCACAGCGCTTGGTGCTGACCGGGCGACTGGATACCGGTCTCAAGCACCCGTACCAATTCGCCGGTCGCGGAGAAGATGCGCAGGTCGACCGGGGACACCTCCCGCAGCGCATAGCGGATTGTCGCATGTGTTCTCGCCGGGTTCTGGCTGCTGCCGAGGAGCACGAACCGAGCGTTGCCCGAAGGCTGCTCCTCGATGCCGGCGGGCTGCACCACGACCGACGTCGACAACTCGTTGTTGGTCGTCACCAGGTCTGTCTTCAGAGTGGCGCAAGTACAGCGCACCGGGAAAGTGCCGAGCAGCGCCGGGGTCCAGACATCAAGCACCGCCGTGTCGGTCTTACCCGGCTGCAGTGGCACATTCACGCTGTCCACGTAGAAGTCGCCGATGTAGAACCTGACCTTGGCCATGTCCGCCAGCGTTCCCAGGTTCTTCACCTCGGCGGCCGGCACAACATCCCGCCCCAGTTCCGCCGTGTCGGCCGGCACGAGAATAGCGGTCACAGCGATGTCGTCGACGTTAACCGTCAGGGTCGTGGTCTGCGCGTCGTTGCTGCCGATGTCGTCTCCGGCAAGCTCGGTTGTGCAGGCCACCGCCGATTGCCCACGCGCCAGTGCGGTCCACTGCGGGAACTCGACGTACACCGTCTGGCTCGGCTGGTGGTTCGTCACCGTGACGGTCGTATCGTAGTCGGCACCGATTCTCATCCGCACCGGGTAAGTCTCGGCGTAGCTCCGGTAGTTGTGCAGTGAGCAGGCCGGCGTGACCACTGTGCCCGAATCCATGCTACCGATCGGTGCAACCAGCTTGCTCACACCCACATCGTGCTCAATCGGATCCGGCAGGTACTGCTCGACCACCGCTCTGACCGCAGCCTCATTCCAGCCTTCGGCCACGTAGCGGATGATACCCGCCGTGTCGATTACGTAGTTGAGCGGGACGTAACCATTCTGCCGGTACGGCGTGTAGAACGATCCGTCGTCCTTCAGGTACAGGCTGGCGTACTGCCTGGCGTACTGCTTTATTACGTCCCAGTTGTCACTCAGGTTGACGGGAATCGAAGTGAAACCGTGCGGGCCGTAGTCGACCTGGAATGCGTGCAGGCGCGGTAACTCCGCGCGGCACGTCGGTCAGCCGCTGGTCCAGCCGAGAATCACCACAACCTGCCCATGGAAGTCGGACAGGCTGTGCATCGTCGCGGCCGAATCGGGCAGAGTGAAATCAGGGGCGGCGTCGCCGACTTGCAGTACGGCGAACGCGGCCGACGGCGCCAGGGTCAGCACCGCCAAAAGGGCCAAACCAGCTTTGAGTCTCATGCTACCTTCTTTGCTGATAGTACTTCTCGGTCATGATTCGCCTCGGCTCTAAGTCTAGCTTAGGCCGGCAAGGGGTCAAGGCCGCTCCACCGGGACCTTCGCAGGCCCGGCATCCGCTTGACAGCGGGTCGGCCGGGCCTACTATTGTCTAGTCCAGTGCGGTCATAGCCTAGGGGCGGAGTCCCGGTTTCCCAAGCCCCGAACCGGGTGCTTGGTCAGCCGTCCGCCAGTTCCGAGTCTGGAGAGATTCCACGCGGCCATAGCTCAGGGGTAGAGCTCCGGCTTCCCAAGCCGGTTACACGGGTTCGATTCCCGTTGGCCGCTTCTCGCTTTGCCCGGTGGTTTACAGGTCTGACTGGTGAATATGCAAAAAGGAGCTCTCGTGCGTTTCTTTGTTCCGTTGCTAGCTGTCCTGGTTGCGTCGGCGGCCGCCGACTCGCTGGATTTCTCCAGCCAGTCAGTCGTGGTGGTGAGTGTCGACTCCGGGACCCGCAGCCTGCAGAGCACCGACGTCCTGAAGGGACGCATGCTGCAGACCCTCAGGGCCGCCTCCTATGACCGGGACTGGACGGTCGGCTCCTACCTCTCTTCCCATTCTCTGGTGCAACGCCGGTTGGAGCGGATGAGCCTCACGAGCGAACGCCTGGGTACCAAGTACCTGTCGGACGGCACGGTTTCCACCGAGTTTCAGTTCCCGCTGACCGGTGCGGTGCTCGAGTTGATGCTGCCGGTAAGGAGCACCCCGCACCTGCTGGGCCTGACCGCGTGTCCGTGCTGCGGCCAGCCCTGGCCCGAAGGCAAGGAACCACCTGCCGGGGTGGAGCTCGTTCCCTACGAAACCGGTGATGCGCCCGCGTACACCGGCATCCTGGTTGACGCCAAGGGGCTGGAATCCCGGCCCGCGCTCTTCCCTCAGGTAGTCACTGAATCCGGCGACGACGTCTTCAGCACGGACTTCGCGGAGCCGAAGCAGGTGACCCAGTACGGGCTGGTCGGCTACTTCTACGAACGAACCCAGGCCCTGATTGCCGACCGCATCGGTCCAAACCCGCTCATCGTCCGAGCCTTGAGTGTCACCGGCACGAATTCCTGCGACCTGGTAATAAGCCAGGCCGACGCAGCGCGGATTCATGGCTCCAAATCGAACCTGGAATTCCTCAGCCGCTGCCGCGTCGGCTTCCTCGTCGACTAGTATGCGGCGTTTCTCGTCTCCGCCATTCGCCATTCGCCATTCGCCATTCGCCATTTCCTGACCATGCCCTGGTACGGCTTCATCCACCCGGCTCTCGCAATCGGCACCCTCGCGCTGGGGTTGGTGACTGCTCAAACCAGCCTGTCCAAGGTCAGCGACTGGGACTTCCCGATGAGGCGCCAGCGCAGCCGCTCAATCGTCTTTCTGTTGCTCTGTCTCGCCAATTTCGTCATGGGCCTGCTCGTCAACATGGGCCTCCGGAGTATTCACAAGGGAGTCGCCATTTCCGGCCACATGACGCTTGCGATTATCGTACTGCTAGCTGCGTTCGGAGCTGCTCTCATAACTTTCACCCGTAGCGAGCCGGGCCAAACGCCCCCACACATGCGCTGGCATGCCACCCTGATGATCGCCGCCGTGGCCCTGATGCTGACGATGACGTTCCTCGGCGGGTTGAAACTCATCGGCTCCTGAGCACACCGGGTCACCGCGCTCCTCTTCTGGCTGAACGACGGCGCCGGGCGCTGCGCATCCGCGCCATCCTGCTCCGTGCGTACCCGGAATTGGACGCGCCGGTGAAGTTGATGCCACAGCGAAACCCGTTCCGGATTCTCGTTTCCGCGGTCCTTTCCACCCGCACGCAAGACCCGGTTACCGCCGCGGCTTCGGCTCGTCTGATGCGGCACGCACCCGACCCGCGCGCCCTGGCCCGGCTGAGCCCGGGCCGGATTCAGAAACTCATCTTCCCGGTCGGGTTCTATCGCACCAAGGCGAAACTGCTGCCGCGGCTCGCAGGAATGCTGGTCGGACGCTGGGGCAGCGAAGTTCCCCGGACCATGGCGGGACTGCTGGAATTGCCCGGCGTCGGCCGCAAGGTGGCGAGTATCGTGCTCAGCCAGGGATACGGCCTGCCGGCAATCGCGGTCGATACACACGTCCAGCGCATCTCGAACCGGCTCGACCTGGCCCGAACCTCACGGCCGATTGATACTGAGCGCGCACTGATGGAAATACTACCCCGCCGCCAGTGGAAAGACTGGAATCATCTGCTGGTCGCGCTCGGGCAGACTATCTGTCGCCCGCGCGCACCGCTCTGTCCGGTCTGCCCGCTCAGCCGGCTCTGCCCGAGACGCGGGGTCGCTTCGACATCGGAAATGACGAAGTCCCAAGGACGAAGGACAAAGCAACAAGGAAAGGACAAAGTGGAATGACCTGGTTACATTCGGCCTTCATGCTTTCCACTTGCCTTGTCCTTTGTACTTCTTTCACTCGACTTCGTGTGGCTTCGCTAACGTAGGACCGAGCCGGGCAGGCTTCTGGTTCAGACAGGTCATCAACACAACCCGATAGGCTGGCCGGTAGACCCGCTTGTATGCAGGCGAGTGGTGGAACGCCGGGTAGCCTGATTCTCCGGCCTGAGCTGCCATCTGCTCAAGCTCCGCCGCTTGTCGCGGCAGGTTGCCTCGACACCACCTGACTGCGGCCGACAACCTCCGCTTCATCTGCCCCGGGTCGCCCTCCACTCGCCGCGCACTCTCAACCATCGCCTCCGCCAGCCATACCGCATCTGCCCGGCCGCGGTTTTGCCATTTGGCTTTTGCCTCTTGGCCTTTGACTTCTCCCAGAAATGGCCTCAGGTTCACCCGCACCAGCCTTCCGTCCGGGTCAATCGGCTCAAACAACTCCTCGTCTGACTTCTGCCTTTTGGCTTTTGCCCTTTGGCTTCTGACTTCCAGCGCTGCCATTTCCTCTTCCAGCATCCGCTTGGCTTGGGCCGCGTTGGTAATAGCGTGTCCCGGCCCGAACACTCCCTGGTGACCGAGCTTGTAGATGTCCGACGCCTTCAGCAACGGGTAGCGCCGGCGGTGCCAGGCGAGGATGGCGGACAAGGAATGGGACAAGGGACTGGGGATTAGGGACTGGGGGCCGGCGGAATCACGCCGGCGGTCGGTCGTAGTCGGGCTCGTGCTTCGGCCGGGGCCCGACGAGGTCAACAAGTTCGAACCCGAGCCCCATTGCCGCCCCCAGTTTGAGGCCCACGAACGCCTGCGCGGCGACTGTTCCGAGGTGGATATCGATGTGCGATCGCATGAGGAACAGCACCATCATCAGCGCATAGCCGGCAGCGACTATCAGTCCCATCACGACGAACCGGCCAATCTTCAAGCGGGCGAGTGACTTCTGTACGTAGGCCCCGGCCAAGAGGGCGAACCCGACCGGCAGAGAGAAAATAGCTGCGGCCGCGAGCGAGTTCGGGCGGATGGGCGGCGTCATCGCTACCTGGGTCAGGTAGAACAGGACTATCATCAAGATTGCCAGCCCGGCCCCGCGCATCTGAACGACTGCATAGATGAGCGACCCGGTTAGACCAACGACAAGAAACGGCACCACCGGCCGCGGGAAGTGGAGGAACCGGTCGCGCAGGGAGAGGTAGCCGACGATGACGACCGCAATCAGCCCGACTGCGACGTAGGCGACGGTGAAGAGACTCTCGCGGGTCGCTTTGCTCACGCTGACATTGTCGGGCTGCCGGGGATGGAAGTCAAGGGCTGCAAGGGGAATGGACTCCAAGAGTCAAGGCTTCAAGGACTCTGGCCGGACACTGGACCCCTCGAATCCTGGAATCCTAGACTCCTGCCTCCGAATCCCTGGACCCTTTCTTGAGCTCTTTCCTGGCCAGTATCTCCTCGACGACGGCGAAAGGCACCGCCTCGTAATGCTCAAAGTGCATAGTGAAGGTTGCCCGGCCCTGGCTTTGGTTGCGGACTTCGGTCGCATACCCGAACATGGTTGCCAGCGGCACCATCGCCCTGATGACCTTGGCATTGCCCTGCTGGTCCATGCCCGAAATCAGCCCGCGCCGGTTGCAGAGTGAGCCCATAATCGCGCCGGCTGAGTCCTCCGGCGTCACGACGTTCACGCTCATCAGCGGCTCGAGCAGTTGCGGGTTGCACTTCAAGAAGGCCTTGCGGAACGCGTGCGACGCGCAGGTCCGGAACGCGATATCCGATGAGTCCACGTCGTGATACGAACCATCGAGCAGGGTCACGCGCAGGTCGACCACCGGGAACCCGGCATAGGCGCCCTTCTTCATCACGTCGACCACACCCCGCTCGACCGCGGGGATGTACTCCTTCGGCACTCGGCCGCTCACTACCTTGTTGACGAACTCGAACCCCTCGCCCGCCTTGAGCGGCTCCAGCCGCATCACGATGTGCGCGTACTGGCCGCGGCCACCGGTCTGCTTCACGTACTTCTCGTTTATCTCGGTCTTGGCAGTAATCGTCTCGCGGTAGGCGACCTGCGGCGCGCCGGTCTTCACCTGGACCCCGAACTCGCGGCGCAGCCGGTCGACGAGGACTTCAAGGTGGAGCTCGCCCATACCCGAGAGGACGGTCTCCCCGGTCTCGCCGTCGGCGGTCACGATGAAGGTCGGGTCCTCCTCGGCCAGCCGGTTGAGACCGTGAGCCAGCTTCTCCCGGTCTTTCCGGTCGGCGATGGAGACCGCAACGGACAGCACCGGCGCCGGGAACTCAATCGCCTCGAGCACGATGGGTGCCTCGCGGATGCAGACCGTGTCGCCGGTTACGGTGTCGGACAGCCCGACCACGGCGCCGATTTCGCCGGAA
>CAZSUX010000142.1:0-7301 GCA_964610135.1 uncultured bacterium
CAGTTTGGCAGCGAGAATCCAAGCATGCGATCGGGACGCGGGCAGGGCGGCCGCAGCCGTAGCGGCCGCTCTAAGACACCAGCGAGCTACCTACGACTGGGTCACGTCATAGAGACGCGTTGACAAGTCGCGGTTTTGGTGCCAACTTCGGCAGGGGCGGCGGTCGCTTCGACAATGATGACGATGTGGCGGCGCCATCGGGCGCATAGGCTCGCCATGTCTTCTTTCGGTCGCCGGAGGCACTCATGAGAATGATGTCGTTCCTGTTCTCACTTGTCCTGCCGGCCGGTCTGGCGTCTGCCGCTGATTCTCTTCACATCCGGATTGTCGGCCAGTACGACATGCCTGGCAGGGTGTATGGCGTTGATGCGGTCGGGGACTTTGCATATGCAGTCGACACAGATGGCCTGCATGTCATCCGGGTCGCGGACCCAGCCAATCCTTGTGAGATTGGGTTCTGCCACATAGATGGTGACACGCGCGCCGTGACGGTCGCTGGCGACCTCGCGTACGTGGCGGATGGCCTTGATACCTTGCTCCTGATTATCTCAATTGTCGACCCGACGAATCCGGTTGAGGTAGGGCGCTGTCGTACGAGGGCCGGTCCCGTTGCTCTGACTATCCGAGGTGACTATGTGTACGCCGCGGTCGCTTCCGGGATGGAGGTGTTTTCGGTCGCCGACCCTGCCGACCCGTACTCGGTAGGGTACTGCTACATGCCTGGCGGTATTTACACCTACACCTATAACCTGCGTTTAGATCGAGACTACGCCTATGTTACGGACCGAGATGGCGGTCTGGTCGTGGTTTCGGTGGCAGACCCCGCGAATCCGGTGCGGGTTGGGTGCTATGCTCCTGGCGGTGTCATGGCGGTGGCTGTGCGCGATGGTTACGCCTACACCGGCGGATACGACAGTATGTTTCACGTGCTCTCGATTTCCGACCCGACTAATCCAGTCGAATTGGGCAGCTATGCACCGAATGACGTGGCGCAAGATGTGGAACTCCTCCGCGGCTACGCCTTTGCCGGGATGTGGAATGGACTGCGGGTGGTTTCGATTGCCGACCCGACAAATCCGGTTGAGGTCGGACGTTACCTGCGCGGCCAGTGTTTCTCTGTGGATATGGACCGGGACTATGCTTACGTCGCCGCCTACAAGGCGCTCGTGGTATTCCAGTTCTACCAGCCCGGCGACCTCGATATCGACAACGATTCGCTCGACGTGGTGTTCGATACCTTGTGGCTGCGGCGATGGGTGACCGTGCCCTCGTCGTCATTCCGACGGAGCGACAGAGTCGCGATTGGAGGAATCTCGACTGGGAAACCCCTCGATTCGCACGGCTCTCTCGGGGTGACCAAAGTAGCAGGAGGACAATTCGACTGTGCGTATGGGGAGTTCGTCCTTGCCAATACCAGCGCGACCTACAACCCGGATTCCATCGACGGGCCGAGCGTATCGCCGGTGGATTCAGTCAGCATCACCGGCTCACTTGTCGGGCTGGGTGGGACCATCGGCAGTATTGTCATTCCCAATCTGCCCTCTTCGCTGGCGCAGGGCCTGACCATGGTCTGCACCTTGGCAGCATACATGCCGCCGGGCCTCAGGGATGGTGACTACTCAGGCTCAATCCTCGTCAGCGGCAAGGACACGGCAGGCCTGTGGGTCTACGAGAGCTGCTACGTGTACCTCCAGAAGTTGGGCGACATTGATGTGGACAATGATTCGCTGGACGTCGTGGCGGATACCATCCGAGTCAGGATACCGGATAACTCCGACTGTGCGGTCGGCGCGTTTGTCCTGGTCAACACGAGCGCGTCCTACAATCCCGACACCGCGGACGGTCCCAGCCGGTCTCGGGTGGAAACGCTCAGCTTCACCGGTTCGCTTACCGGGCCCGCCGGGACCTTGGACAGCATTCTCATTCCGAATCTGCCGGCGTCGGTGGCGCAAGGCCAATCCGTAACCTGTACGCTTACCGTGTACATGCCGGATAGCCTCCCCGCTGGTGACTACTCGGGCACGATGGTCATCACCGGCTGCGATTCCCTTGGCTGCCCGCTGGCGGAGACGGTCTACGCGCTTCTGCAGAAGGTCCCGACAGCAGTTGGCGACCTGGACGTTGATGACGATTCGCTGGACCTGGTTCACGATACGATGGAGGTCCGTGCGCAGCCGGGCTACGTGCCCAGTGGCACGGCCCGGTTCATGGTCGTGAACACGACGGGGTCCTACAACCCGGACACTTCGGATGGTCCGAGCGACTCGCCGCTCAGTCAGGTCAGGGCGGAGTTGAGGCTGGCGGCGCCGGGCGTACCGCTGGAAAGCGCCTGGGTGCTGAATCTGCCCGGGGCGCTGGCGGTAGGCCAGGCGGTTGAATGCACCCTGGCGCTGGTGCTATCGTCCGGAGCCACGCCCGAGGACTATGGCGGCTGGGTCTTCATCTCCGCCACGGATTCGCTGGGCTTCCAAGTGCAAGACAGCTTCGCAGTCGTCGTTAAGGGCGCGGAGCCGCACCAGAACCTCGACTCATTCCGGGTTGTTCCGATACCATTCAAGCCCAATCAGAACCCGGAGCACGATGCCATCCACTTCCAGGGGCTCACGTCCGGGGCGAGGGTCGTGGTCTACGATGCTTCGGGGCAATCGGTCTGGACCGCGACCGAGTCAGGCGACGGGCATCTTGCGTGGAAAGCCGAGGTCGCCAGCGGCATCTATGTGTACCTTGTCGTTACGGCCGACGGCAAGGCGAGCAAGGTCGGGAAGCTCTCCGTGATCCGATAGGGGAGGGAACGGAAAGACCGATGATGTCACGAAGGATACGGAATCGGAGGGTGCGGCTTCAGCCGGTCATTCGTCTTGTGCTTGGTGGCGCTATCTGTATCTCCAGGCTCCACCGCACGTAGCCGAAGGCTGTGGCGATGTGCGGGCTTGACTGTGTTTTCCTTGACAAACTTGCGGGAGAAGGTATCATCCGGCGCTGGCCTTCAGGTCAGCAGTGGTTGACCCGGAGGCAGCCGGTGGTGCGTCGGCCGGGGCACGGCGCTGCCGGAGGTCGACCGCCCCGGGACAAGGAGTAAAGATGAAGCGCAGACTGGTAGTCGCCGCCGCGCTCGGTGTAGCGCTGATAGTCGCAGTGGTGCTTGCCTACACTCTCTGGCACTGCGGGATTTGCGGCTGGGAGGGGCGCGCGCACTACACGTGTCCGACCCATGGTTGGTTTGCCACGCCTGCCTATGACCCGGAAGGGGGCAACCCGGGTCCGCCTGACCATATATGTCCTAAATGCAGCACAATGTGTCCCGCGGACTCGGCAGTGTGCTCCGGGCCTTTGCGACACCGGTACTACCCGCCGTCCTGGTCCGGATACTGATGACTTGGTTAAGAGGCGGGCGCAAGCCCGCCCCTTGACTCGCGCAGAAGCAGTGAAGCATGGATTAGGTCGGATATTGACGGACCATACAAGCGCTGGAGGAAACCGTGACAACTAGCGTAAGAGCATTTTACCTGAGCCTGCTGTTGACAGGACTTGCGCCGGCTCAGGATTCTCTTAACGTCCGCTATGTGAGTAGTTGGCCGTTCGGCCGGTCCAAAGCGGTGGCGACCGATTCTACCCGGAGCCTCGCGTTCCTCGGGTCGGGGTGCGGGGTATACGTGGTCGACGCGAGTGTCCCGTCCTCTCCAGCGGAGCTGTCGGCAATCGGGTTCAACGGCTTCGTGAATGGCCTGAGTTATGCTACCGGCAACCTCCTTGTCGCCGACCGTGATGCCGGGTTGCGGGTCATTGCGGTTGCCGACCCCGACCATCCGGTTGAACTCGGACACTGCGTCACGCCGGGCGAGGCCCATGGTGTGGTCGCGGTCGGGAATTACGCTTATCTGGCCGACGGAGATGCCGGGTTGCGGGTCATTGCAGTTGCCGACCCGTCCTATCCGGTTGAGGTGGGACACTTCGACACGCCGGGTTCTGCCCTTGACGTGGCTGTGGCCAATGCCTACGCCTACGTCGCGGACGGGGGCAGTGGGCTGCGGGTCATCGACGTTGTCAACCCGGCTCATCCAACTGAGGTCGGGTACTGCGATACGCCGGGCGATGCCTGCGGCGTGGCAGTCGACGGGAACTACGCTTATGTCGCTGATGGCGGTGCCGGGCTTCGGGTCATCTCGGTTGCGGACCCGGCCCACCCGACTGAGGTCGGGTACTGCGACACGCCGGGCTGGGCCTACAGCGTTGCCGTCTATGGCGGATATGCCTATGTCGCTGATGGCGATTCCGGGTTGCGAGCCATCTCCATTGCTGACCCCGCGAATCCGGTCGAGACCGGTCAATGCGGCGCGTCCTACGCTGATAATGACGTCGCAGTGACCGGAGACTACGCGTACGTCGCGAACGAGTGCGAAGGGGTGCGGATAGTGTCGGTTGCCTCGCACCCTGTCGAGGTCGGGCGCTTCACACCAGGTTTTGTCTGGACGGACATCGCACTAGACGGTGACTACGCGTACCTGCTGACTTCTCCGCTGCGACTGGTGATTATCTCCGTCGCCGACCCCGAGCATCCATCTGAAGCCGGGAGCTGTGCCACACCGGGAGAAGGCTATGGTCTTGCGGTGGCGGGTGACTACGCCTACGTCGCCAGCGATTCAGGGCTCAATGTCTACTCCATTGCAGACCCGGTACACCCGGTCGGGGTCGGACGACTTCCGGGCAATTACTCCGACGTTGTCGTGCGCGGGCAGTACGCGTACGCCGTGGGTGAAGGTTTTGCTGTCATTCAGGTCTCCCAGCCTGAAAATCCAGTTCTGGTCGGGTCTTGCGGGACGGCCGGCTACAGCTTGGCCTTAAGGGGCGGATACGCGTACGTCGCCGACGCGTCTGAAGGGCGGTTGCGGGTCATCTCGATTGCGGACGCAGCGAATCCGGCTGAGGTCGGCGAGCTGTACATGCCGCCGTACCACTGGGAGATTGCAGTGGATGGCGACCATGCTTATGTTGCGCAACCGAGTGAGGGGCTGTGCATCGTTTCTCTCGTCGATTCCATCCACCCGGCCGAGGTCGGCCGCTACGATACGCCTGGTCGTGCGGAGGGTGTCGCGGTGAGAGGGGGCGATGCGTACGTCGCAGATGGACCCAGCGGGCTACGGGTTGTCTCGGTTCGCGACCCGCACAACCCGGTCGAGGTTGGGTACTACGACACTCCAGGCAGGGCGATGGCCCTCGACGTGAATGAATCCGGCGACATGATTTACCTCTTGGACGAGGACGGCTTCCAGATACTCCAGTTCTACCCCGAGGCAGTGGAGGAATACGGAGACCTTGACGTGGACAATGACTCACTTGACGTCGTGGCGGACACTCTACGGTTGCTGGGACCGTCACTTGGGTGCCTTGGGTGCCCGGGGAGCCCGTTGGGCAGATTCGTCCTGGCCAATACGAGCACTTCCTACAACCCGGATGCCTCGGACGGGCCGAGCCAATCCTGGATAGACTCGCTGAGCTACAGCGCCTTGCTTGCCGGTCCGGGCGGGACACTGGACAGCATTGTCATTCAGAACCTGCCTGCCTACCTTGCGCAGGGTCAGACCGTAGTCTGCACCCTTGTGGTGTACGTGCCGGACAGCTTGCCGAGCGGCGACTATTCCGGCCCAATCTCCATCACCGGCTATGACTCGCTCCGCCATGAGATAGCGGAGACGGTCCACGTGCTGGTGAGGAAGAACGTGGGAGTTCTCGGCGACCTCGACGTGGATGACGATTCACTGGATGTGGTGCGCGATACGATGAAGGTGCGTGCGCAGCCGGGCTACGTGCCCAGCGGCACGGCGCGGTTCATGGTCGCGAATACGACGAACTCCTACAATCCGGATACGGCAGACGGACCGAGTCAATCGATACTGAGAGAGGTTAAGGTTGAGGCTAAGGTTGAGGGGCAGAATGGGGCAATGGACAGTGTCTACGTTCTCAACCTGCCGGAATCTCTTGCTGTCGGGCAGGCGGTCGAGTGTACGCTCGCCCTGGTTCTGCCGGCCGGTGCCACGCCCGATAACTACAGCGGCTGGGTCTTTGTCACCGCCACGGATACGCTGGGCTTCAGCGTGCGGGACAGCTTCGCAGTCGTTGTGAGCAGTGCGGGACCGCACCAGAGTCTGGATTCGTTCCGCGTCGTGCCGATACCGTTCAAGCCCAATCAGAATCCCGAGCATGATGCCATCCATTTCCAGGGGCTGAGTGCCGGCGCGCGCGTCACGGTCTACGACGCGTCGGGGCAGATGGTCTGGAGCGCGACCGAGTCAGGCGACGGCCATCTTGCGTGGAAGGCAGAGGTCGCCAGCGGCATTTACGTGTACCTGGTCGTCTCGGCTGACGGTAAGGCGAGCAAGGTCGGCAAGCTATCGGTGATCCGCTGAGTGAGAACCACGCTCCCAAGTCCTGACGCAGCCTAGTGCCGCGACGCTCAGCGTCGGCCCAGCTACTTGACAGGTAGTAAGCGGAGGGTATCATGATGCGCTGCCCTTCAGGTCAGTGGAAGGCTGACCAAGAGGCAGCAGGGCGCCGCCCCCAGCGCCGACTCAGCGAAGCTCACCGTGAGGCGCGACCGTGAGCGAGATCGTCTTTGACAACAAGGAGGTCTGATGATAGTCAGAGGGACTTTGCTGGCACTGGCGATGCTGGCAGCGATTATGCTGGTCGGGTGCCAGGAACCGGTTGGCATGCCGAACCGAAACATGCACGCTGCGTCAACCGTGGTGGATACCTGTTTCGTTGCCGCAGATACGTCTCTTAGCGGTCACGTCGACTGGTATCAGACGGGCCTCATGAGCGAGTACTACACACGGTCAATTCCGTTGATCAAGCGCGGCTACGTCGACAGTGCCGGTCTTCAGCACCCGCGCATTAACGGGTTCTGCACCTTTGAAGTACCCTACTTCGATCCCGGCGGCAATATCCCCGAGTGCACGCTTTACTACTACCAAAGCGCACACAACGGCTCCGCAGACCTGCGAGTGAACTACGCATCCTCAATCGATGACTGGGGCGGTACCTCGGACGGAACCCTCTTTTGGGCCACATGGAACGATGAGCCCATCGTCGCGACCGATGCTGCTCAGAGCAGCGATGGGTGGCATGCGGTGCCTCTCACAAGTGAGGGTTGCGGAGCGGTACTGGAGAAAGCTGGAGGTGAACTGCTAACGGGCTGGACCTATCGCGGCAACGTCAGCGGCACCTATGCTGACGTCACCGGGGCCGGTGCCAACGCACCTTTCATCGTGTTCGTATACGATGCCAGCAAGTGACGGCACGCG
>CAZSUX010000143.1:0-7281 GCA_964610135.1 uncultured bacterium
GTAGTTCGGAGAATAGTCGGTGGATTAACCGGGCAGGCAATCCCGAGAGCAATCGGGACAGCAATTCACGGGATAACTCACGGGGCAATCGGGAGAATAATCTGCACAGCTATCCCCTCAGTGGGGCTCTGAGGTTCCAGCCTCAAGCCTAGGGCCACAAGCTACAAGCAGATAGACTTGAAAACCGGGCCGGCGGTTTGTATCCTATATAGGATACAAGCTGGATAGGAGGTTCTCGCGGTTCTGGCTTCGCGGAAACCTCACTGCATCGCCTGGATTGACCGGCTGCTTCGGATTGAGCACGAGCACGGCACGGACTCGCCGGAGTGGAAGGCAGAGGTCGAGAAGTGGGTGCCGAAGCTGCACGACCCTGAGTTCGCGCGTGAAGCCGCCGTGATGGTTGCGGACATCTACAACCGCTGGAAGGTCAAGCTGCCGCCGAGATAACAGGCTGGTTGACAAGCGGGCAGTCCGGTCTATCATAATGCCGAGGAAACAGTGAGACGCATCGCGTTCGCGGTGTTGTTGCTTGTCACACTGGCCTCCGGCCAGTGGCTTGGGCCTACCTTTCGCGTTCCGGATACATTCGGCCTGCCTCGTCGCTATCTGTGCTTGGCGCAGGCCCCCGACTTGGGCCTCATGTATATCGGCGGGGACGAGAGCGACTCCATTCTCGCGGTGGACGACCAGACGTACCGGCCGGTGGAACGGTTCAGTGTTGGCTTCGATTGTGGAGTCTGCGCGCTGGCTAGGCCTCAGGACGGTTCAGCGCTCTTCTGCGCGCTATCTGACTCAAATAAGGTCGTCGCCCTGGACTGCGAGACCAAACAGCCTGTCGCTAGGTACGCTGTGGGTCACCAACCCGCAGGTTTGTTCTGCTGCGATCCGGAGAACAAGCTGTACGTGGCCAATTGGGGCGACTACAGCGTGTCGGTCATAGACCTCAACACCGATTCGGTCGTCTCTACCATCTACGGCATCGATACCAGATGGCTCTACCAGTGGATGTGCTACGCACAGGGTTCTCGACGCGCGTTCTGCATCGACCAGAAGTACACTGAGGTCGTGGCTATTGACCTGACGTCCGACACCATCATTGCCCGCATTCCGGTCGGCAGGCCGGCCAGTGCGATCGCGTACAATCCTGGCAACAACCGAGTCTACTGCGCCTGCTGGGGCGGTAGGCTGTTCTCGATCGATGCAGCGACGTGTTCGGTGGCGACGGTTCTGCCGGAGCGAATTCAGGCGCTTTCACTGGCGTGTGACTCGGCGCGCAACCGGGTCTACGTACCGGTCGAGTCGGCGTTGGTCGTCATCGATGGAACGGCCGACACGGTCATGGGTCGGGTTGCAGTCTACGGCGACGCCTGGTGGGTCGGATTCGACAGCCGATACAACAAGGTTGTTGTCGTCAACTTGTATGATGACTGGTGCGACGATTGTCTAAATATCGCGTTCGTCGATGGCGATGCGCTCAAGCTGGTGCGGATGTTGAGCGGACCAGGCTATCTGGACGCGATCGGGCAATGGGGCTCCAATGGTGACGTCTTCTGTGCCGGGGACGGTATGGTTGGAGTGTATGACTGCTTGCGCAGGCGTCCCGTCTGCGTGCTCGCGACCGGGTGCGATGTGTTCAGCATCTCGGCCGATTCGGCCAGCGGCAAGTTGTACTGCGTGACCGACTGGCCCCCTCAGGTCATTGTGATTGATCCGGTCACGAACCGGATGCGTGCGGGCATCCCGCTGACCTACTATCCCGGACCTGTCTGTTTCAACGCGGTCGACCGCAAGGTGTACGTCGGCACCGAAGAGAATGAACGACCGGGTACTGTCACGGCAATTGACGGAGTCGGTGACACGCTGCTAGGGGAAATAGAGCTTGGTGGCACGCCGGATGCTCTTGCCTACGATCCGGACGATGACGTCCTGTACGCCACGGGCGGAGGTTCCCGCTGTATTTCGGTGGTCGACGGCAAAGGAGACAGTGTGATTGGCCGCGTGGAGACCGATGTCTCGCCTGGTGACCTCATCTACAATGCTCCTCAGCGGAAGCTCTACGCGATAGCCTTTGATGGAGCGGTGGCAGTCATCGACCCGGGCACGAACCGCCAAATCAAGTACATGGAAGTGGGGGCATACGTGGGGCAGTCCGTGCTGAATTCGTCGGGCTCTCGGCTATATATCGGCGGCTATCGCGCCGACTCGGTGTACGTGATTGACTGCACGCACGACACGCTTGTTCGCGCCATACCGGTCACGGCCGGGAAACCAAGCGTCCTCTGTTACGACGCAATCGACGACCTACTCTATGTGGGTTCCAGCTTCTCTGGCGACAGCGGTTGTCTGTCGGTCATTGACTGCGCAAGAGACGAAGTAGTCACGGTTTTGCCGGTGGAAACCAGGCATCTCTTCTATGACAGGCAGACAGACGCCATGTACTGCCTCGGCCGCAAGCGTATCACAGCGATTGACGGCCAGTCCCGTACGATTCTCAAGACCTTCGCGACGGACTTCTATCCGGAATACATCACTTCGGCCCCGGGGTGGCCGTGCGTCTACGTCGGTGCCTACGGTCGCCCTTACATCTCAGTCATAAACAAGGCCGAGGGACCGGCCGAGATGCAGGTCCAAGCGACTGCCGACGCTCAGGCCACGGTCGTGCGGGGGAGACTGGATTGGACGGGGACTTTGGCGGTCATGTACGACAGGAGCGGCAGGCGGGTTGCGGATGTGCATCGCGGTGGGAACGACGTGAGCCGGCTCCAGCCGGGCGTGTACTTCGTCCGACAGAATGGCGTTCGGCGCGGCACCTACGCCCGCAAGGTCGTAGTCACTCGGTAGCGCGGTATGAGATTCACACGTGTGCTGCTGGTCGTCGGTTGTCTTCTGTCGGCAGCCTCCGGCCAGTGGCTGGGGGAGAAGTTGTCGCTAGTGGATACGTTCGGGATTCCCGCCGGTCACCAGAGCCTCGCCTACAACAACCGTAATCATACAGTCTATCTCAGCGGCGACAAGTGCGACTCGATTGTCGTTATCGACGCGGACCGCTGCAAGTCGATTGCACGAGTGGCAGCCGGCGGCCCTGTCCGGGCTATGAGCTACAATCCGGCTGAGAACAAGCTCTACTGCGCTTATGCAGAGGCCGACACAGTGGTTGCTTTTGACGGAACTAGCCTCCAGATACTGGCTTGGATTGGGGTAGGAGATTCGGCCGGCACCTTCTGCTACGACTCCATCGACAACAGGATGTACGTGGGGAACTGGGGGAGCGGTTCGGTTAGCGTGATAGACTGCCGCGCTGATACGGTCGTAGCCACGGTTGACAGTTGTGGCGGCTCGCGGGAAACGCCCAACGGGATGTGCTTCGTGGTGGCACACCGCGCCGTCTACGTCACGAGCAAGAGCGACAGCGCCGTGGCTGTGATCGACTGCTTGTCCGATACTGTGATTGCCAGGGCTCCTCTCGGTCAGGAACCGATTGCGCTCTGCTACAATCCGACCAACGACCGCGTGTACTGCGCGTGCCGGAACAGGGTGTTATGCGGGATAGATGCGGCGTCAAACCATGTCGTTTCAGTCTTGCCTTATGGGTATGCCTTCTCGCTGGCCTGTGACCCGGCGCGGAACGTGTTGTTTGTCCCTGACGGCGGCGGCCTCGTGGTTCTGGATTGCAGCGCCGACACGGTGTTTGCCGTTATTGAGCTGCCCCATGCGGGCGATGACTTTGTCGGATATGACCCTGTGGGTGCCAAAGTGTACGTCGCGGACGATGTGGGGGGCTGCTGGACTCCCGGTGCGATCACCGTTCTAGACGGTGAGAGCTACGAAGTACTGACATGGTTCACTGCTTTCTACTCCGTGGACGCGTTCTGCATAACTCAAGCGCTCGGGCGGTTGTTCGTAGCCGGCGACGCAGACGAGGGCGTACATGCTGTCGCGATTGACGGCGCAAGCGGCCGACTGCGAGGAGTCTGGAGGGACAGGTGCTATGCGTTTGGCCTTCTCGCGGACCCGAAGTGGAACAAACTGTACTGCCTTGACGACGCCTACCTCGTTTCGGTAGTCGACCCGATGACCGGCACCGTGCTGGCCAATACCCCGGTTGCCGGCTACCCGGTTGCAGCGTGCATCAACAGGGTTGACGACAAGGTGTACGTTGCCACTGTCGATTGGGACATTTTGGGCAAGATAGCGGTGCTGGATGCGTCTGGCGATACACTCCTGGCGGAAGTGGTTACCAACACAGACCCGATTATGCTCGCCTTTGATTCGACTGACGATGTCCTCTGCGTCGCGGGCGATGGCAGCCACTACCTTCAGGCGATCGATGGCAAGTTGGACCTGCTGATTGATTCGGTACGGGTGGACGAGTATCCGTTCGGGCTCGTCTTCAGCGAGGCACAGCGGAAGTTCTATTCGCTCGGCTGCGACAGCACTATTACGGTCATTGACCCGACGAGTTTCAGCGTGGACAAGTGCATCCCCGTGGGGACGGGACTGCAACACTGTGCAATGAACACGAGCGGCTCGCGGCTCTATGGCGGCGGCCCGGGACATCGCTTGGTCTATGTTGTCGACTGCGTTCGGGATACGCTGGCCAGAACGATACCGGTCTTCGGGCCACCAGTCGCGCTATGCTACGATTCCCCTCATGACAGGCTTTACAGCTACACCACGGCCGAAGGTGGCATGCTGACTGTCATCGACTGCTCACGAGACACCATAGTCGCGAACGTTCCGGTGAGCGCATTCCGCCTCTACTGCGATTCCGTGACCGATGCTGTCTACTGCCTTGGCCCTAGCAGCATCACCGTGATTGATGGACTGACCTGCACGATTCTCAAGACCTTTCCGACTGACTTCCATCCTGCCTGCGTCGCTTCGGCCCCGGGGTGGCCGTGCGTCTACGTCGGCGATGGTTATCATGACCCCTGCATTTCAGCTATCCATAAGGCTCCGGGTCCGGCTGAGATGGGGGTTCAGGCGGCTGCGGACGCGCAGGCAACGGTTGTGCGGGGGAGACTGAACTGGACTGGCACCCTGGCGGTGATGTACGATAAGAGCGGCAGAAGGGTCGCCGACGTGCATCGCGGCGGGAACGACGTGAGCGCGTTGAACCCCGGCGTGTACTTCGTCAGGCAGAACGGTGTCCGGCGCGGGACGTACGCCCGCAAGGTAGTCATCGCGAACTAGCTAGACAAGCTCAAGCCACAGAAAAGCGGGAGCTGTGCTCCCGCAATCCAAAGGCCGCGTGCTGACCTAACCGCCGGCGCGGACGTGGAAGATGTCGCCGTCGTTCACAATCTCATCTTTGCCGGCGAGCCGGACGAGGTTCTGGGCGTTCGCCCGCTTCATGCACCGAACCGTCATGAAAGTCTCGTGGGGTATGACTTCCGCGCGGATGAAGGTCTCGGCGAGACGGGTGTGAATCGCACCGGCAGCGTCGCGGGCGCGGGTGTTCCGCCTGATGGTCCACGCCTTCACTTCGTCTTCGCCAACGGTGAGGAATGAAATCAGGCCGACGTGTTCGTACACCACGCGTGACAGGCGCTGGATGCCGCTTTCGGTGAAACCGTACTCGCGCAGGAAGAGCTCGCGGTCGGCCTCGTCGAACTGGCTGATTTCCGATTCGATCTGGCCGGATAGCTCGATATAGGCAAAGCCGTTCGCGGCGCACTGCTCTTTCACATTGGTCTGGTCCGGGTAGGACTTGGCGCTGAGCTGGTGCTCGTCGATGTTGACCGCGACGATTATCGGCTTGGCCGTGAACAGGCCGAGCGTCCCGAGTGTCTTGGATTCGATCGGAGTCAGTTCCTGACGACTGACCAACTGCTCGTTCTCCAGCTTCTCGCGAACCGCGGCCAGCAGCTTCCGTTCCTTTTGTTCCTCGTCGCTGAGGCGGTTTCGCTTCTTCTCGGTCTCAGCAATCCGCTCGAGCCGGTTCTCTACGACCGCGAGGTCGCGCAGGAGCAGTTCGGTCCGGATGGTATCGAGCTGGCGGGCCGGGGTCTCGCAGTTCGCCGGCCAGACGACCGATGGGCTGTCGAAGGCGCGGACCACGCAGAGCAGGGCGTCCGATGTCTGGATGAACTGCATCACGCGGCTCTTCTCGCCCCGCGTCGCTTCGATGTCGAAGCCCGGCATGTCGGCGAAGGTCAGACTGGCCATGGTGACCTTCTTCGGATTGAAGATTAGCGCCAGCTCGTCCACGCGTGCGTCGTGGACAAGAGCAGTACCGGTTACGCCGTCTTTGCGGCGGGCGGCCGGGTCGAGCTGCATGCCGGTCAGGAGCGAGAAGAGCGTCGTCTTCCCGCAGGCCGACAGGCCGAATACGCCAATCACCATCGAAGAGGTCTCGCTTTCCTTATTGCAGTCTATTGTCTTTGCGGGCTCCTGCCTGCCGGATTCGGTTGTTCACCGTCGCAGGCAGAGCGCGGGAAGTATAGCAGGAAATGCAGAGTGGTCAAGTGGACAAGGGATCGAGAGATCGAGGGATCAAGAGATAGAGTGCAAACGGGTTCTGGGGTTCAGGGTTCGGGGGTTCTGGCCGGCCGAGGCGGCGTTCACCCATTGTCTCTATCTGTGGTTGGCGGTTGGGCCACAACTCCGCATTCTGGTATCTGGATTCCAACTTCTGGATTATCCGCGTCCTGAAATCTTGACCCTTGTGCATTCCCGGCTAGACTGGCCGCATGCAGCGTACCTTAGCGGCAGACATCGCCCAGCACATCGGTGAGGACGTTAAGCTCGTCGGCTGGCTCTTTCAGGTCCGTGAGCTGGGCTCAATCTCTTTCGTCGTTGTCCGAGACCGGACCGGCACCGCGCAGGCGGTCATCCTCGACCCCTCGAAGCACGACCTTTCGCACTTGAAGCGCGAGAGCCTGGTCGAAGTGACGGGCACGGTGAAGGCCGAGCCGCAGGCCAAGCGCGGGGCCGAGCTCCTGTTCAAGGAAGTGAAGGTCCTGGCCGAACCGGTGGCCGAGCTGCCCTTCGAGGTGAACCGTTCCAAGAAGAAGCTGAACCTGAAGATAGACTCGGTGCTGGACCACCGGGCGTTCAGCCTGCGCAACCCCGAGATATCCGCGCCGTTCAAGGTGCAGGCCGAGATCGTGCGGACGTTTGCCGACTACCTGCGCGGGCTGGGGTTCACCGAGATTCACACCTCCAAGATTGTCTCAGCCGGGACCGAGGGCGGGACCGCGCTCTTTCCTATCAAGTACTTCGAGCAGACGGCGTACCTTGCCCAGAGCCCGCAGTTCTACAAGCAGATGCTCGTGGGCG
>CAZSUX010000144.1:0-5561 GCA_964610135.1 uncultured bacterium
GGTGCGGGCAGGGCCGAGGGGAGCATGGACGCGGCCAATATCATGAAGCCGGCGCTGGCCCGGGGAAACCTGAGGAGAGGAACGAGGAGAGAGGAATGAGGAACGAAGTCGGCGTTTCTTCCATCTTCCATCCTCCGTCCTGCCTCCTTTCTCTCCTGTCCTCCTTCCTGCATCTTCACTCCTCCATCTTCCATCCTCCATCCTCCGTCCTCGTGCGTGCGGGCTGATTCTGAGCGGCAGGCTGAAGGAACACGATTCCTGGCAGGTGGTTTGCGGCGAAGAGGGGCTTGTGGTTGTGCCGCTCATGCGGAAGACTGGATAGAAACAGACCGAGTTCCGACTGGCCGCTAACGTCCCGGTGACGCATTGGCGATTCCCCGCGAGCGGTGCCGGAACCGGCTGCCGGTTCCTTCTGCCGTTGACACCTGCCGGTGTATATGTATCTTCTACTGAACTGATGCTCACGAGTCTCAAAGGGGGCCGCGGTATCGGCCCAGCGACGCAGCGCAGGAGCCTGCTTCTGCCGCTGTCGCTTCTGGCAATCCTCGCAGCCGTCGCGGGCTGCCCGAAGAAGGCGCCGGCGCGGCCGGAGAAACCCAAGGGTCGGGCCCACGTGGCAATCAGTAGCCCGGCGACCTATTCTTCCGTGACAAGCGACCCGAACCAGGATTCGGTGCTCTACGTGTTCGACTGGGACGACGGGCTCTCCGACACCACCGGGCTCCTGCAGTCAGGCGAAACCGCCTTCGCAGCTCACGCCTGGGCGAGCATCGACGTGTTCGCGGTCCGGGTCAGGGCTCAGGACTCGAAGGGACACTGGTCCGGCTGGTCCGACGCGCTGAGCGTCACGGTCACCGTCAATCACCCCCCGGACGCGCCGCTGAGGCCGACTCATACCGGCGTTGATTCGGTCGGGAAACCCATCGCTTTCACAACCTCGGCCACCGACCCGGACGGGGATTCGATCCGTATGAGATACTTCTTCTCCGAAGGCCAGGTCAGCGTGTACGGCCCCAAGGTGGCGAGCGGCGAAAGCCATACCGACACGGTGGAGTACTCACAGAACGGGTGGAAGGTCGTCTACGCCGTGGCGACGGACGGGACCGATACCTCGGACTGGTCGGTGCCGGACAGCATCTTCATCAACTCACCGAACGTGGCTCCGTACGCTCCGACTGTCATCATGGACTACACGCCGACCCGCGGCATTGCCAACGGCCCGGCGTACCGGTTCTATGCTTCCGCCCGCGACCAGTACGGCGACAGCCTCTACTATCGCTGGTACTTCGACGGCACCGATTCGGCTACGTCGGGAATGTCCCCGAGCAGCATCGACAACTTCGTGGAGTGGACCCCGACCGGCGATACCCATACCTATGCTGTGGCGGTACGAGTGTTCGACCAGACCGGTAAGACCAACGACACCCTGGCCACGATGACCTTCAAGACGGTCGCCGAGGGTGAGATGATCTGGGGCAGACCGGGGGAGTTCATCGCCTCACCGGCCATCGGCACCGCGCTCTGGCGAGGTGACACCCGGACCGGAGTCATCTGCGGCAGCATCGACGGATATCTCTACGTGGTAGACGCCTACCAGTCGTCCGTCATCAGCCAGATCTCAGTCGGCGATCCCGACGACTATAACTCGTCGGTGACCATCGGTACCGATGGCACAAGGTACGTGGGCAACGAAAACGGCTGGTTCTACGCCATCGGTCCGGACGACAGCATCAACTGGCAGTTTGGTGACGGCCTCAATAGTATGACTGCGACAGCGGCGCTGGGCACCGACGGCAGCATCTACTGCGGCGGCGAGGACCAGCGCATCAGCAAGTTGATTGACAAGGGCTCCAGCCGAACCGTGGCCTGGAGCTACCTCCTGCGCCAGGAGATGTCGAGCTCACCCGCGATCGGGCCGGATGGCACAATCTACTGCTGCGACTACAACGGCTACGTGTACGCTCTGAACAGCGACAGCACACTGAGCTGGGAGATCCGCGCCGGCGATACGTTCGGCATCACCTCTTCACCCGCCATCGCGTCGGACGGCACGGTCTACGTCGGCACTGAAGGCACCGGGGTAGGGGGGCTGGTGGCTCTCAAAGACGGCAATATCGTCTGGTCCTACCAGACCAATCCGCGGCTGTCCGTCTCCTCTTCACCGATCATTGGCCCTGACGGGAATATCTACTTCGGTTGTGATAACGGCAAGCTCTACCGCATCAATCAGAACACCCACCAGCCGGCGACGGGCTGGCCGATCACGGTCTCGACGACGGACGTTTTGAACAACACTCCCCTGCTCTGCGCTGACGGCATCATCTATGTCGCGGACGAACGCTCGCTGTACGCCTACGAGGTAGACAACCCGAGCGGCGGCCCGCGCTGGCAGGTAGCGCTTTCGCTCACGAGCATGAAGGGATCGGGGCACCGGCCGCGACGGCTTTCTCTCGACAACCAGCCGTCGGCGGTGGTCGACCAGTACGGCATCGTCTACATCTCTGGCGGCAACGGCATCTTCGCCATCGCGGGAAGACCGGGCGGAATCCTGGCCGCAACCGACTGGCCGATGTTCCACCACGATGAGAAGCACACCGGCCGTTTTGGAGCGAGGTAGCCAGCTCCGCTAACTCTTTCGCGTCGAGTCCTAGTGTGAAATCCGGACTTCGGTTCGGCTAGAACCGGAAAAGCTTGTTACCGAGCAGAGCGGCCGCGACCCGGCCGCGCATGGTCCGGCCGAGGAACGGCGAGTTGCGGGAGAGCGAGAGCACGCGGTCAACCGTGTAATCCCATTCCGCCTTGAGGTCGAGCACAACCAACTCGGCTCCGGAGCCAGCGGCCACGGCGGCGGGCGGGAGGTTAAGAATCCGGCGCGGCACGACTGTCAGCCGAGCGATGTAGTCGGCAAGAGACAGAGCTTTGCCGAGAACGAGTTGCTCGTAGCCGAGGCTGAACGCGGTCTCGAACCCGATGATGCCCGGCGGCGCCGCATCGAACTCCGCATCCTTCTCGCCTTTCAGGTGCGGCGCATGGTCGGTGGCAATCGCGTCAATCGTGCCGTCAGCCAGCCCGGCAATGACCGCCCGTCGGTCGGCTTCGGTCCGCAGCGGCGGGTTGACTTTGTAGTTGGCATCAAAACCGGCGAGCGCTTCCTCGGTCAGCGTGAAGTAATGCGGGCAGGTTTCGGCCGTGACCTGCACCCCGCGTTCCTTGGCCCAGCGGATGACGTCAACCGTGGCCCGTGCCGAGACGTGGGCGATGTGAAGCCGCGCTCGCGTGAACTCGGCGAGCAGGACGTCGCGCGCGGCCTGCGCCGACTCGGCCACGTCCGGCCCTGACTTCAGCCCAAGCTTCGTCGAAACCCGTCCCTCGTTGGCGATTCCCTCGACCAGTTCTTTGACTTCGCAGTGGGAGACCACCGGCACGTCGAACGCCTTGCAGTACTCAAGGACCCGGCGCATCACCTGCGCGTCCGCGATCGGCGAGCCGTCGTCCGAGAAAGCAGCCGCGCCGGCCTCGACCATCGAGCCGATTTCCGCCAGCTCCTTGCCCTGCCTGCCCTTGGTGCAGCAGCCGATCGGATGAACCCTGGCAAATCCCGCTTCCGCTGCCCGGCGGATTTCGAACCGGACTTGCGCCTCGGTGTCGATTGCCGGTTCGGTGTTCGGCATCGGACAGACGCGCGTGAACCCACCGGCCAGCGCGGCCGCGGTGCCGCTGGCGATTGTCTCTTCGTCCTCTCGCCCGGGCTCGCGCAGGTGGCAGTGGATGTCGGCAAACCCGGGTGCAATGTGCTTGCCACGGCAGTCCAGCACCTCGGTACCCTCTGCCGCCGGGATGCTCGCTTCGACCTTCTCGACGCGTCCGGCGACCACAAGCACGTCGGCCCGGCGCGTACTCAGCTTCTGCGGGTCGATGACGGTCCCGCCCTGCAGCAGGATTCGGTTCAGGGTGTCCGCGTGCATCTTCCGGGCTTCTGCATTCTGCACTCTGGTATCTGACTTCTGACTTCGTTCGGTCCGCCCATCATCCCTCATCCTTGTTCTCCCTGCGCCTCGCCGCCGGCCAGGAGGAACAACACCGCCATCCTCACCGCCACGCCGTTCGTAACCTGGGGCAGCACCAGTGTCCGGCTGAAGTCGGCCACGTCAAAGTCCATCTCCACGCCCCAGTTCACCGGCCCCGGATGGGTAACCACGACCTCGGGCGCGAGCTTTCTCAGCCGTTCCGCGGTGAGGCCGTAGAGGGCGCGATACTCGCGCACCGTGGGGAAGCTCGAAGAAGTAATCCGCTCCTGCTGGACCCGGAGCATGTTAACGACATCCACCTCGTACAGTATCCGGTCCAGGCGGTAGAAGACCTCGCAGCCGTATTCCTCAACCTCGGGCGGGATCATTGTCGGCGGGCCGCAGACCGCGACCTTTGCTCCCAGCTTCGTGAAGCAGAGCAGGTTCGAGCGGGCAACCCGCGAGTGGGCGATGTCGCCGACAATCAGTATCCGTTTCCCATCCAGGCTGCCGAGCTTCTCCCGCAGCGTGAATGCGTCAAGCAAAGCCTGGGTCGGATGTTCGTGCGCGCCGTCGCCGGCGTTGACCACGAAGGCCTTTACGTGCCGGGACAGGAAGTGCGGGGCGCCCGGCGATTGATGCCGGATGATGATGCCGTCCACGCCCATCGCCTCGATATTCCGCGCAGTGTCGAGCAGGGTCTCGCCCTTGGACACCGACGAAGTCGCCTTGCTGAAGTTGACGCAGCCGCAGCTCAGCCGACTAGCGGCGAGGCTGAACGAGGTCGCGGTACGGGTTGAGGCTTCGTAGAAGAGGTTGACCACGGTCCGGCCGCGCAGCGCCGGCACAATCGGAATCGCGCGGTCCAGCACCCCGCGGAAGGTGCGGGCCTGGTTGAGGATTGTCAGGATTTCGGAGCGGCCAAGACCCTCGATGCCGAGAAGGTGCCTTGACCTCAGCTTCATTTGGACTTTGGACTTTGGACTTTGGACTTGGAGCTTTGTCCGATCTTCGTGAGGACAATCTCGTCGCGGCCGTCGGTCTCTTTCAGGAAGATGTCGACCAGGTCGGACCGCTCGGTCTTGATGACTTTGGCTGCGAAATCCGGCTGGATGGGCAACTCGCGATGCCCGCGGTCGACCAGCACTGCCAGCTGTATCGCCCTTGGCCGTCCAAAGTCCAGGAGCTCGCTGAGCGCCGCCCGAATCGTACGCCCGGTGAAGATCACGTCGTCCACCAGCACCAAGGTCTTGCCGTTGATGTCGACCTCGATTTCCGAGCCGCGGACGATCGGCGTCTCCGCAACCATCTGCAGGTCGTCGCGGTACAGTGTGATGTCAATCGCGCCGACCGGGACCTTCTGTTTGCGGCCGGCGTTCAGCCGCGCGGCAATCCGCCCGGCCAGCGGCACGCCACGGCGCTTGATGCCGACCAGGACCATGTCCTTGACTCCGCGGTTGTGACGGCTGATCTGCACGGCCAGCTTGGCGACGAGGGCGTTGACTGCCTTCGCGTCCGCCAGCCGCCGCGTCATACGGAACTCCTATCCGCAGA
>CAZSUX010000144.1:5661-7276 GCA_964610135.1 uncultured bacterium
ATCCGCAGATTTCGCAGATTGGCTCAGGAGCCTCTCTGTGTAATCGGTGCAATCTGTGGATCTCCTGCTTCCGGCCTCAGCCGAATCGAACCTTGGTGCCTTGGTGTCTTTGTGGTTGAGAATCCGGGTCAGTCCGGTCATTTCACCAGCAACCCGACCGGTATCAGGACGCAATACCCGAGGACCAGGAGTATCGGCGCCAGCGTGATTGAACCCGATGCGAGTGTGATGAATCCGGCAACGATGGTCACGATGCCGGCGCCCATGATGGCATAGTTCTTCTTCTTCAGGTCGATCATGGGCCGGGACGGTTTCTTCGATACCGGCTTCGGTCTGGCGGGCTGTGGCCTGGTGGGCTTGCGGTCTGGCTTCATTCGGCAGTTACCTCGGCGTCCATCTTAACGGCCCTTGCTGTGAAGTCAAGCCGAGGCCACCCCAAACTCAAACGCAAGCCCAGGCTCAAGTATCGGGCCGCATCTCCCTCTCCTCACTGAGGAGAGGGTTGGGATGAGGAGTTCCTTGCCTCTTGGCCTTTGACTTGCGGCTCCTTAGTCGGTGAGTTTCAACCTCTCGTCCGGCGGTGGAGGCGCAAACCGCTTCTCCAGATAGGCGAAGACCGGCTGCGGGTCCGGTGGCAGCATCAGGTGCACGCCCCGGAAGTTGTCGAGGTAGTTCCTTCGCGAGAACGGGCTGATGACGATGCCACCCGATGTGCGAAACCATCGGCGGAACTGCTTCCACTCATAGCGTGCCGTGAACATCCGCTTGTCCACCTCGATACCCTTGTCGGTCAGCGTGTAGGTAATTGGCAGGAAGTAGGTGTTCAGCGCGAGAAACAGCACGACCATGGCCAGAATCCCCAGCATCGGCCCGAACACAGCCCAGCTGAACGCAACAAACGCCAGGACGAAGACCGAAGCCACGACCGTCTTCCCCGGGTTTTCCCTCGCCCGGTGGACGGTCCAGCTCAGCGACTCAGCCATTCCTCAATTGGGGTTTTCAGTCTTGAATCTCCGTCCGCCGGTTCGTCAATCTGCAATCTGAAATCTGAAATCTGCAATGTCCTTGGTGGGCCCGGGCGAGGGAATTCCAGATTCTAGATTTGAGATTCAAGATTGGGGACACGGACACAGGGTGCGTTCTTACGCGGGTAGCGCGACTTGAGGGTCTTGAGGGAGGCAACGGTCATGGCCGTAATCTCGTGCGCTTCAGCGAGGACGCCGTCGACTGATTCGGCCGACGCGTGCCCCGACTCCAGGAGCAACTCCAGCCAGTAGGCTGTCTCGTCGGCCTCTTCCAGCACGATGCTGAGTTTGGCGATGACGTCAGCCGCAGACCGGCCGCGGCAGGCTGCGCGGTAGTTGGCCCCGACTGAGGTGGCAGCGCGCAGCAGTTGTATGGCGATGGTCTGCGCCGAACCGCGCCGAGGCAGTGAGTCAACGAGCTTGATGACTGCCAGCCCCAGGGCTTTGGTCCGCCGCTTGAACTCCTCAGGATTCACTTACCCCCTCCCTGTCTCCAATCTGCAATCTTCAATCTGAAATCTTGAATGGCATCTGGTGGGCCCGGTCCGGGTCGAACGGACGACCAGCTGATTATGAGTCAGCTGCTCTGA